>SUSY01000003.1 GCA_015063185.1 Thermoplasmata archaeon | reverse complement strand
CGTGGTCTAGGGGTTATGACGTCGCCCTTACAAGGCGAAGGTCGCCGGTTCAAATCCGGCCGGGCCCACCATGTTTTTCGGTCATTCAATGGAGAGCGAGAAGTGTATCGCTTTGACGGAGTGTGTGATGCAACCCATGGATATGCGGTCCGCACATTCTGCATAGTCCGCGACATTGTCCATCGTGACCCTTCCCGAGATCTCAACCATTATATCGGGATCGATGGACTTTATGAGGTCGTAGAGTTCCTTGGCCTCTTCCGGTGAACGGTTATCCAACATGATGATGTCCGCACCGCATTTGGCTGCCACTTCGGCATCGTGAGCGTTCTCCACTTCCACCTCTACCTTCATTCCGTATTCGAGGTCAAGTGTCCTTTCCATCACATTCTCTATGCCACCTGCAGCTGCGATATGGTTGTCCTTGATCAGGACCATGTCGTACAGCCCGAATCTGTGCGGATCTCCTCCGCCCAGGATGATGGCCTTCTTCTCGAACTTCCTGAATCCCGGCGTGGTCTTCCTCGTTCCTGCGATCTTCACGGTATCGGAGAATGGTCTGCATTTCTCGGTGGCCTCATGGACCATCGTGGCGATGCCGCTCATACGCATCATGATGTTCAATGCGGTACGTTCTGCAGTGGTGATCCCTTGTCCAGGCCCGAATATCTCCATGACCTTGGTGCCCTTACGGACGAACGTACCGTCTTCCACGGTTCTTTTGGCGGATGCACCCAGTTTGGAGAATGCGATCTCCGCCTCCTCCAATCCCGCTACGACAGCATCGTCCTCGCAGGTGATGATGGCCCTGGCATCTCCCTCGGGGACGAACATCTGGGTCGTGATATCTCCCGATCCGATGTCCTCCGCGAGGAACCTGTCTATATCGTCCATGATCACACATCGAGTTCGAACGTCTGGTCGAGGGAGGGCAGGATCACGTTGTAGTCCGCCAGGTCCTCCAGGAACATCTCCCTGGTCTCGGAGTGCATGATGATGACGTTCGTGGGGTCACATGCCTTGACGAAGTCGACGAGCTGTTGGTGGTCTGCGTGTGCGGAGAAGTCGTACTTCTGCAGTTCGCAGTTGATCTTGACGGGTTCATCGTCCAATTTGATGAGTCCGGTCTCCATCAGCATCCTTCCGTTCGTGTCCTCTGCCTGGTATCCTACCAACAGTATGGCGTTGGCGGGATCGTCCTTGAGGGACCTGATGTAGTTGAGCGCAGGTCCTCCATCGAGCATTCCGCCGGTGGTGACGATGACATCGGCCCTTCTGGCATCCCTTCTCATGTTGGCGGTCCTGACCTCGCTGAACTTCCTCCTTGCGGCCTTGAGGTCCCTGGCATTCAGCAGGTACTCGGGATATTCCGAGTAAAGGCGAGTGACGGACCTTCCCATACCGTCTACCCACATGTCGAAACCGAGGTCCTTCAGGAGGATCATGATCTCCTGGGTCCTTCCGACTGCGAAACTGGGGATGAGTGCGGTTCCACCGCGGTCGACGACCTCCTTGACCTTGTCTATGAAGTCCTTCTCGACTTGTGCCCTGTCGGGGTGGAGACGACCACCATAGGTTCCCTCTATGAAGAGGTTCTCACAGTCGACCGGCCTCGCAGCGTCGACCAAACGGGTCCTGACAGTGTGGATGTCACCGGTGTATAGGGTGTTGGTGTCACCGATGAACTCGAACATCGTGGCTCCGGGAACGTGTCCTGCGGAGTGGAGTTTTGTATCGAATCCGTTGAGTTCGATGGTATCGCCGAAGGTGAACGGAACTACGGCCTTCATGGTCCTTTCGATATCTCCCGTGGTGTACGGGAGGGGATAGTTCTCCGCCTTCGCGATCTTGAGACTGTCGTGCATCATAATCTCCCCAACCTCTGCTGTGAGGGGTGTGGAGAAGAGCTCACATCTGTCCCTTCCGCATACTGCGGGTATCATTCCGCAGTGGTCCAAGTGGGAATGCGTGAGGAAAGCATGTTTGATCCTAGGGGCCATAAGGGGATACTCAGGGGGTTTGGTGGGTGCCATACCATACTCTACAAGGTATGTCTCATCACCATTCTCCATGGTCATTCCCATTTTACCGACGGTGTCCGCACCGCCGAGGAATTTGAATTTCATCTTCATCGTCTCATCTTCCTAAAGATTGTGTGTGCCTCTTGTTCTAGAGGACTTTGTGATGGAGGCGTCCGCCTCTTTACTGGTATATGGAGCGCATTACGCACGCGTAACGCGTATTATTATAACCTATAAGCAACGCTTATATATGGTTTATGGAATTGAACGATATCGGCTTCGGTCGGTGTGGGATGCATGAGCAAAAGCAGTGTACGTCGCCCTGCTACAGCGGGCGCTATGGCACGTAATGCCATAGATGGTGCTATGGGTATCAATTCCAACAGTTTCTATGACTGTAAGTCAGGCCTGTCCATATCCGTCATTTTGGCACTCACACTTTCCTGGATACCTTATATGGGTCAGATTGTCGCAGGTTATGTCGGAGGGAGGAGGTCAGGTTCGATTCTTCGCGGTTTGTTCGTCGGGGCTCTCAGCTGTATAATCGTCTTCGTCGTAGCATTACTGCTCAATCTCGGTTTGACCAAGCTCCTGTTCGATTCTGAGTATCTGTCTTTCATCGAAGCACTGGAGTCCACGGTCCCCCAATTGGTCATGGTGATGGAGCAACTCTCGTCGTATCTTTCATCGAACTTCGTCCAGATCACTACGGATTTGTCCATATCTGTGCCGGCGCAAGGGTATGCGACGATCATCGCTTTCTCCATCATCGGAGGTGTCTTCGCGGATCAGGCGAGGAAGGAACTCAGGATCATAGTTTCCCATACAGAGGATATGAATAGACCCAGGCCACCACGTTCTGTCGGGGCGTTCCTCAATGGTCACGACATCGGATTCCAAACATATGACGACATGACCAAGGTGAGTGTCAATACGACCTGTGCCAGTATGCGTAAGGGATCTACCGAACCGGAAATACATGTGCAGGATGTTCCAGTATCTTCTGAACCTGCTAAGGTGGAACTCGCCATACCCGAACCCGTAACCACCAGTGTCGTCTCCGAGTCTGTGACCGTGACTCCAACGGAGAATGTGCCAGGACACGATGTACAGAAACCCGTTTCCGTGAAGGGGGAGATCGTGCAGAAGAAGGTCGTTCCAGACAATGCCAATCCCTCCGACGATCTCGAATGGTTCTGACCTTTTTGGCAGTTCACATCCTTTTTATAATAATATAGCATCGAGGCGAACAGAGGACGATAGCCAATGTTTTGCAACAAATGCGGTTCACTGATGTTCCCCCAGGATGGGAAGTATGTCTGTCAGCAGTGCGGATACTCCGAAGAGATCGGAGACAAGGTCGAGAAGTTCAGTACCAAGGCCGAGGAGAAGGTCGTCACTGTTCTCGATGAGAATTCCACGGCATACATGTCCAAGATGCACATCATTTGCCCTGTCTGCTCTCACACCGAGGCATTCTACGACATCAGGCAGACTCGTGCAGCGGATGAACCTGAGACACAGTTCTACCGTTGTTGCAAGTGCAATCACCAGTGGAGAATCAATTGAGGTAGCGTGAGGGGGCCCCCATGTTCAAGGCAGAGCTCAGATCCGACGCGCTCAAAGGTCTCATCAACGTAATCTCCACCCTCATTGACGAGGTCAAGTTTACAATCTCCCCCGAAGGTATCAGCCTTAAGGCAGTTGACCCTGCACATGTCGCGATGGTCGAGGTCAGTCTGGGAAAGGGAGCGTTCGAGTCCTACGAGGCCGACGATACCGAGATCGGTATCGATATCGACAAGGTGAAGGATGTCCTCAAGCTTGCAAGCTCTGGTGACATCATATATATGGAACAGGACGAGGGTCGTGGAAGACTCATATTCAAGGTAGGAAACATCACGAGACGTATGAATCTCGTCGATACCTCCAGTCTTAACGATCCCAGGGTCCCACAGTTGGAACTCGCCGCATCCGTAGAGGTTCCCGTTACAGATCTCCAGAAGGGGATCAAAGCATCCGAATCCATCTCTGACCATATCGCCCTCACAGCGGATTCGGACAGGTTCGAACTACATTGCGATGGAGACACCGATTCCGTCGATCTCGTCATGGAGGCATCCAACAATGTAAAGATCGTTGCGGACGGTAAGGTCTCGAGCATGTTCCCTCTCGACTATTTCTCCAACCTCATCAAGGCAGTTCCTTCGGACCTCCGTGTCAGGATCGAGTTGGATACGGATTTCCCGGTCAGGATTATCTTCTCACTTGCGGATGGGAACGGTGTAGTGAGATACCTCCTTGCACCTAGGATTGAGAAGGACTGATCAACATGACTCCTACAGCACAGGAACTTTCGAAGATCGCTCGTCTGCTTAGGTCCCACGTCATAGAGATGACGACCGCAGCCGGTTCCGGACATCCTGGTGGTTCACTTTCTGCAGCGGATCTTATCGCAACACTATACTTTGAGGTCATGAACCATGACCCAAAGAATCCCCAGTGGGAGGACAGGGACAGGTTTGTCCTCTCCAAGGGTCATGTGGCACCAGTTCTCTATTCCGCACTCGCAGAGAGCGGTTATTTTCCGGTCGAGGATCTTGTCACCCTGAGGAAGATGGGGTCCAAGCTTCAGGGTCACCCCGTCAGGGGAAAGGTCCCCGGAATAGAGATGTCCACCGGTTCTCTCGGACAGGGCCTTAGTATGGCATGTGGAATCGCATTGGCCGGAAAGCTCGATGGGAAGGATTATTGGACATATTGTCTCCTCGGAGACGGGGAGATGCAGAGCGGACAGAATTGGGAAGCCATGATGTTCGCAGCAAAGTACAAGCTCAACCATCTCATCGCTTTTGTAGACCGCAACAAGCTTCAGATCGAGGGGGATACCGAGTCCGTTATGAGCCTTGAACCTCTTTCCGAGAAATGGCTCTCCTTCGGATGGAACGTCTACGAGATAGATGGTCACAACATCGATCATATTCTCGGTGCCATCAGGGAGGCGAAGAGTTCCAAAGATCCTTCGGTCATCATTATGCGTACCGTTAAAGGAAAGGGCGTGTCCTTCATGGAGAACAATGCCGGATTCCATGGTCGTTCGTGCAAACCTGAGGAACATGAACAGGCTATGAAGGAACTCAAGGGGGTGCTTTGATATGACCAAGCTCGCACAGCGTAACTATTATGGAAAGGCACTTGCGAAACTAGCCGCCGAGAATCCCAATGTCGTCGTACTCGATGCGGACCTTGCAGGATCCACCAAGACCTCCGAGTTCAGGAAGGTCGCCCCCGAGAGATTCATTGAGGTCGGAATTGCGGAACAGGACATGATCGGAATCGCAGGTGGACTCGCCGCATCCGGAAAGACCGTTTTTGCATCCACCTTCGCGGTATTCGCCACCGGAAGATGCTGGGAACAGATCAGACTCGCTATGGCCTACCCTAGGCTCAATGTGAAGGTCGTTTCAACCCACTGCGGTATCAGTGTCGGTCCCGATGGAGCGTCCCACCAGGCCCTGGAGGACATTGCTATCATGCGTGCAATCCCCAATATGACAGTCATCTCCCCTGCGGACGCGTATGAGGCATATGCGGCAACACTCGCTATAGCTGATTATGATGGCCCTGTCTACATGAGGCTTGGACGTGCGGACATGCCCGTCCTGTTCGACGAGGACGTCACGTTCGAGATCGGAAAGGCCAAGAAGCTCAGGTCGGGAACCGATGTAACTCTCATAGGAACCGGTCAGATGGTATCCCTCTGTATGGATGCCGCAGAGATGCTGGAGCAGGCAGGGGTCTCCGCAGAGGTCATCAACATCTCCACCATCAAGCCCCTCGACATCGAGACCATCTACGAATCCGTCTCCAAGACAGGATGCGTGGTCACAGCAGAGGAGCACAGTGTCATCGGAGGTTTGGGATCCGCAGTAGCGGAGTTCCTTTCCGAGAATTACTCCTGCCCTATCACAAGGGTCGGAACGCGTGACACTTTCGGCGAATCCGGAAATCCTGACGAACTTTTCAAGAAATATGGTCTTACCGCTGAGGACATCCGTGATGCAGCGGAACTTTCAATCAAAAAGAAGGAGTGAATTCAATGAAGATCTTCATCGACACAGCCAACATCGAGAGAATTAAGGAAATCAATGACTGGGGAATCCTCGACGGAGTCACCACCAATCCCAGTCTCATCGCTAAGGAGGGAAAGGACCTCAAGACCATAGTTACGGAGATCAGTCAGATTGTCGACGGCCCCATCTCCGCAGAGGTAATGTCCATGGATGCGGATGGTATGGTCGCAGAGGGTCTTGAGCTTGCCAAGATCCACCCCAACATCAACATCAAGCTCCCTATGTGCATCGAGTCCCTCAAGGCGACCAAGATCCTGTCCTCTAAAGGAATCAAGGTCAACGTCACATTGATCTTCTCCGCACAGCAGGCATTGCTCGCTGCAAAGGCGGGTGCGGCATTCGTATCTCCATTCGTTGGAAGGCTCGATGACATCGGAATCGATGGAACCGCACTCCTTAGTGAGATTTCCACTATCTTCAACAATTATGGAATAACCACTGAGATCATTGCAGCATCCATCAGGAATCCCATCCACGTCTCTACCGCTGCTCTCGCTGGATGCGATATCGCAACCATTCCCTATGACGTCCTCAAGATGATGATCAGTCACCCCAAGACCACAGAGGGAATCAACAAGTTCATCGCAGACTACGAGAAGTCCAAGAAGAACTGAGGATAGGATGCACGACATTGTCGTGGTCGGAGGCGGTCCGGCCGGAAGTATGTCAGCAAGATTGTTGGCAAAGAATCACGACGTCACCGTCCTTGAGGATCACGCAGTGTCGGGTGAACCCCTTCAATGCACAGGTCTGGTCTCGCCCGATGTCATAGAGATGTCCGGTGTCGATCCGACCGTGTTCAATTCTTTTTCAAAACTCAATGTACATTTTCCAGACGGATTTGTGTTCCCTATCGATTGTGGCGAGACCAAAGCCGTTCTTTTGGATCGTTCGCAGTTAGATCGCCTCATGGCAGAGAAGGCGATCGACGCCGGTGCCGAATACCTCTATTCGGAACGTTGTGTGTCCTGTTGTGTCGGTACCGATTCCGTCACCGTGATGACTTCCTCTGAGAAGGCATTGGAGTCACAGATGGTCATTGGAGCCGATGGTCACTCATCCATCATCAGGGGATTGGTCTGTGATGAGCCACCTAGGATGCAGGTCCGCGGGATACAGTTGGATGTAAGACACACTTGTGACGATCAGGATGCCATCGATGTGTGGTTGGGATCGGATGTGGCCCCCGGATTCTTCGCATGGACCATACCATATGATGGGATGACTCGCGTGGGCCTTTGTTCGGAGTGGTCGTATGGTGCGCCGATAGATTTTCTCCAACCATTGTTGCGTAAAGCCGGTATGCAGGACGCAACAATTGTTCAAAAATCCTGTGGAAAGATACCTCTGGGTCTTCAGAGAAGGACCTATTCCGATAGGATCCTGTTGATTGGAGATTCCGCGGGTCAGGTGAAACCGATATCGGGTGGAGGGTTGTACCCGATGCTGAAATCCGCTCCATGTCTGGCACATGTGGTGGACGAAGCATTTTCCAAAGGCGATTTCTCCGAAAGGACCCTCTCTGTGTATCAGAGACTTTGGAAGAAGGAGGTTGGAGGGGAATTGAAGAATGGATTCAGACTCCGGTCCATGTACAACAATCTGATGGATGATGAATTGGATTCCATCCGTAGAATCGTGGACACGCCCTCCGTTCGTGAGTTGGCATCACATGCTACCATCGATAATCCCAGCGCTATGGTATTGAAGGCCTTGAGGAACATTCCATTGGCGGTAAAACTGGTTCCATACATGATGAGGGGTATGTTCAGATGAGGATGGCGAGGATCCCATCTTCCGAGGCACATGACCTGATCCCGGAGTTGCTCAGGAAGGATATGGTCAACAGACATGCCAAGATCTCCAAGGATGGGGATTTCAGACTCGTGCCTGTGTTGGACTCAGCTATTGATGAGATGTGTGCCAGAGGATATGAGATCGTAGATGGGGATGCACATTCCAGGGATCGTACTCCTCCGCAGGTGAGGATTCGTAACGCATTGTCCGACCTTCCGGAGGAAGTATTGTCGAAGCTTCCTATGAGATGGGAATCCGTCGGGGACATAATCATCATCAAGTTGGATCAATCGGCGGATCCGTATAAGGTCAGGATCGGGGAGGTCTATGCACAGGAATTGGATGCGGACACGGTATGTGTGGACCGCAGCGGTGTATCCGGGGAGTTCAGACAACCGAGCATGGAACTCATCCATGGGACCAAGACCAAGTCCACCCGTCTGGAGAACGGCATCAAGTATTGTTTCGATGTGACCAAGGTCATGTTCGCATCCGGTAATGTGGACGAACGCGAGAGGATGAAGAACCTCGATTGTACTGGAGAAACCGTCGTCGATATGTTCGCAGGCATAGGTTACTTCACCTTGCCTCTTGCCAAGTTCTCCGGTGCGAAGAGAGTGATCGCATGCGAGAAGAATCCGGATTCGTACGAGTTCCTTGTGGATAACGTCAGGATCAATGAGGTGTCTCACATCGTAGAACCGATGTTAGGTGATAACCGTGATATCTCTGGCACATGTTTTGCCGATCGCATTCTGATGGGATATGTGCAGATCACTTCGGAGTTCATCCCCAAGGCATTGGAAATGATCAAGCCCGGGGGAATTATCCACTATCATGACACATTCTACATAAACGAGTATAGGGAGAAGGTGGATGAGGTATTCAGAAAGGCCTGTGGGGATCGCAGGTTCGTAGTGGAAGGCATCAGGGAGGTGAAGTCCTTCGCCCCGTCCGTCTCCCACTACGTTGCCGACATCCGCATCCTCGATTAGATGGTCTCTCCACAGCCGGTTGCCGTCAGAAGTGTGGACATCTTGTAACGATATTCTTCACCGGCGGCATCCACAAGTTCGCGGATGAATGGTACGAGGAACTGTGCCAGATCCGCTTCTTCCGCAGTACTCTTGACGCTGTTGGGGTCATCCACGAACGCAATTGCGAATCCCTTTGCGAGAGCACGGGCGTGGTAGTTGCGGGGCGGACTCTTGGTGAGTTCCTCCATGAGGAGTTCCTGACCTCCGACCTTCATGGCTTTGGCATATGTGTCCGCAATCCTGGTGACCTCACCCATGTGCTTGAACTCAGGCAGTGTTTTTACAACATCCTTGGACCTTTCGATCCTGCGCGCGTCACTGAGAACTGACTGAAGGTTCTTTTTGGAGACATCTCCCATCTTCTCTGCGGTCTCTGCCGATGTGAAATTCTCCAGG
This sequence comes from Thermoplasmata archaeon, assembly GCA_015063185.1. GTDB lineage: Archaea > Thermoplasmatota > Thermoplasmata > Methanomassiliicoccales > Methanomethylophilaceae > SIG5. The sequence continues at coordinate 73,016 of SUSY01000003.1, read as the reverse complement.
ATCTCCTTGTATGAGCTGTCCCAGATCGTGGCAAGGGCTTCAGATGCTCTTTCGCTTTGGATGACTATGGAGTCCTTGTTGTTCTCCAAATACTTGGTAAGGGCTTCTATCTCGTCCGTAGTACCTTTGAGGGCTGCTACGAATCCTTTGTGATCGGAACCAAAGTTGCGTTCACATATGACGAATGTGGATTCTGAACCTTCTTTCAATGCACCAAGTCTTTCCTTAAGAATCTGTTTGATCAACTGGACATCGGTAATCTTACCGAAGGCATAGTTCTTGAGCAGGTCCCCTTCAATCCTCTCAACAGAGGAACCGTCATTGGAATGATAGTTGTGTTCGACACATACTTCGAAGTCATCCAGTGGTTTCTCGGCAACCATCCTCGAGATGAGGTATTGGAGCGATGACACGTCCCTTGCGCAGTTCCTGCAGATTCTGATCCTCTTCTTGGCAGATACGATGTTGATGACTATGGCCGCCTCTTTCGAATGAGGGCATTCCAACTCATCGTTCGGGAATTCGTATGGGGACTCCCAGAACGTATCGTAGATGTAATCCTCGGGCATGTTGGGGTAATTGGAACATACGAGTTCGTCATCGAAGGAGTAGAGAAGGAGTCCCTTCTTCTTGGCGAACGCATTGTAGAGGAACAATCTGATCTTCGGGTCATTATAGTGTTGGCATCCGATCAATTTGTCATTTCCTACGGCGCCTCTCTGGGCGAAGAGTACCTCCTCTCCGGCGAGCTTGGCCGTAGCCATGTATGGGACGCTACCGGATGCATAGAGCGAGATCGTTGCCGCATAGGCCTTGAATATATCGTCGCTACCCTTGCCTGCGTATTTGATGAGGGCTTCGGAGCTGTTCTTGTACTTCTCCAGTTTTCCGATCCTCTTGAAGGTCTTGTCGAAAGCACACTTCCTGCAGTTCCCTGCACATTTGGGTCTGAGAATCGACGGGTCCTCCCAGAGGTTCTTCGATCTCTCCAGGATGTCGTTCTCAAGTCTCTTGTTCGTGCGCTTGACTCCTCTGAATCTTGCCCTGCGTCCCATATCGTTCTTGATGTTTTCGGCGATATAAGATTGTACGCCATCGGTACGCATCGTGATCGGTCGGCTTAACGTTCAAATACGACAGAGGCAGATAGTACTGCATGGTCACAGGCTTGGAGATGTACGAGAGACGTATCAGGGAATTCTTCGCCAAACCTCCGTTCAATCTAAGGTTTGACAACGAACAGATTGTGACGTTCCGTACCGCTATGACGCACACCTCCTTCGCCGAGGAATACAACGTCAATCATGAGGTGAAGATCCAATCCTATGAGAGGTTGGAGTTCCTAGGTGATGCCGTATTGGAATTCATCGTATGTGATGAGGCATACAAGATCGGTTCCTTGAAGGATGAGGGACAGATGACCAACAATTTCAAACAGGCGGCCGTGGCCAATGCGAAGATCTGTGAATATCTGGAGTTCAACAAGATCGACTATGAGGATGTGGCACTCCTCGGACGTTCCTTCAGGAGTGAGAAGGGGGACCGTTTTAGTGACGATATGCGTGCCGATATCTTCGAAGCGATCATAGCGGCCGCGTACCTGACCTTTGGTATTGATTGTGCCAGACGTCTGATACAGGACATCGTCCTGCTCCCCCTTATGGAGCGGTTCGAGTTCTGACGCACAATGATGAAATGTCCGATAGGAATTGATGCATTTCTCCTGTCTTAAATATGGCTAAATCGATTCCCATGTATGGACGTTGATACGACTGTTGAGGCCATAAGGAGTATGGAGATTCGCGGTGCAGGCAGGATCGCTAGAGCAGGGGCATCCGCATTGGCTGACTACGCTTCCAAGTATGAGGGCGATGATCCGAAGGAGTTCATGATAGGGCTCATGGATGCAAAGTCGAAGATCCTGGATTCGCGCCCGACAGCCGTATCGCTCTGGAACGGAGTCCATGCCACACTGAGGGGTGTGGAGAACTGCGGATCCGTCACGGATGCGAAGGAATTGATCATATCCAACGCGGACAGGTTCAACAAGGGTTCATTGGAAGCCGTCAGATCGATCGGCGAGATCGGTGCCAAACGTATCCAGGACGGTGATGTCATATTGACACACTGTAACAGCAGTGCGGCGCTCAGTGTGATCAAGACAGCACACAGGCAGGGCAAGAAGTTCAGAGTATATGCCACAGAATCACGTCCATGGAGGCAGGGTATCCTCACGGTCAATGAGTTGGCCAAGGAGGGCATCGATATCACGCTCATAATCGACAGCGCTGTCAGATCCGTCATGAAGAGTGTCACCAAGGTGTTCGTCGGAGCGGATACGATAACATCCCACGGTACGTTGGTCAACAAGATCGGAACATCACAACTGGCACTTGCAGCCAACGAGGCCCGTGTTCAGTTCTATGTATGTTCGGAGACGTACAAGTTCTCGCCTATGACCCTGTTCGGGGACATGGTCACCATCGAGGAGCGTGACCATGACGAGGTCGCCAAGAGGGATATTTTGGAGCCCTCGGTCAAGATATTCAATCCAGTGTTCGACAGTACGCCGTCGAAGTACATCGACGGAATAATCACGGAGGTGGGATTGATATCTCCCGGTTCCGTGTATCATGTCATGACCCGTCAGTTGGGGGACGACATCTTCAAACTAATCGGTGATTAAATGGCCACATCATACATGCATCTTGGAGAGGACGTAGACATCGACGCCTACGTGATATGTGACTATCGGGTTACAACGGATATGCCTATGGAGAAGGCTGCGAACGCCATCGCGGCAGAGCAATCCACTGGTACATGGACTGACCTCACTACTACCACATCGAAGATCGTGGAGAACTACGGTGCGAAGGTACTCTCCATCGATGGGGATATGACCCGCATAGCATTCCCTATAGAGGATTTCAGTATCGATATCGGCGGTGTGCCTCAGATCCTTTCTGTCATTGCTGGCAATCTCTTTGGATTGGAATCCGTCAGCAAATTGAGGCTGGAGGATGTATTCTTCCCCAAACCGATCCTTGAGCAGTACAAAGGACCGAAGTTCGGTGTGGACGGGCTCAGGAAGATATTGGATAGGCCTGAGAAACCTTTGGTAGGAACCATCGTCAAACCCAAGATCGGGCTCTCTCCAAAGGATACCGCGGAGTACGTGTACGAGGCCGGTGCAGGAGGGTTGACCAACAGCAAGGACGATGAGACTCTTACCAATCAGACGTTCTGTCCGATCGAGGACCGTACCGTGGCGGTCGCCGAAGCCTTGGATAGGCTGGAGTCGGAAGGACATAAGATGGTGCATGCCATCAACGTCAGCACCAACGGGGACAGGATCGTCGAGTTGGCGGAGAAGGTCCAATCATGGGGTGCCAAGCAATTGATGGTGGATGTGATCACTTGCGGATTCGGTGCCGTACAGGCACTCGCGGAGGATCCATCCATCAAGGTGCCGATCCACGTTCACAGGACGATGCATGGGGCATTCACAAGGGATCCGCTCCATGGTATCGCCATGTTGCCAATCACCAAACTCGTACGTATGTGCGGCGGTGACGCATTGCACATAGGTACGCTCGGAGTGGGGAAGATGTCGGGGGACCCAAGGGGCGACCTTTCCAATCTGGAGGCATGTCTCGATTCCACCGGAGGATACAGGACCGTCATGCCCGTCTGTTCTGGAGGCGTCTATCCCGGTATGATCGGTAAGATGGTACAGATCTCTGGAAAGAATGTACAGGTGCAGGCCGGCGGCGGCGTGTCCGGACACCCAGGAGGTGTCAGGAAGGGAGCAATGGCCATGTGCCAAGCAATCGACGCTGCGTACCAGGACATCCCTGTGACCGAATATGCGAAGGATCATGAGGAACTCAATGAAGCACTCATCAAGTGGGGATACAAATGAAGTTGACTGTCAAGACATATGATTTGGACTCTTCCGAGCCTGCAGTGATCATTCATGATGATGATTGTATCCAACTGGGAGTGAAGGTCCACGACCGCGTCAAGATCAATTCCGGAGATATCTGGGTATCATTGGTCGGCAATTCCGATACCATAGTGGAGAGAGGTCAGATCCTCGTTCCAAACATCTACATCAACCGTTATGGTCTGAAGGATGGAGACATCGTGGATGTGGCACATTCTCCTAAGCCTGATTCCGTCATCTACATCAGGAAGAAGATGGACAACAAGGCGCTGACAAAGGAGGAGATCTATGCGGTCGTCAACGATATCCTGGAGGCAAAACTCTCTAACATCGAGGTATCCGCATGGTTGACGTCCTTGTATATCAACGGAATGGATCTCGATGAGATCAGTCACTTCACCAATGCCATGGTGGATACGGGGGACAGGATCGAATTCGAACGCGACCAGGTGTTCGACTTCCATAGTGTCGGTGGTGTGCCAGGTAACAAGGTCACGCCCATAGTGGTCTCCATCGTGGCAGCAGCGGGACTCATGCTTCCAAAGACCTCCTCCCGTGCCATCAGCAGTGCGTGCGGTACATCCGATTTCGTGGAGACGTTCTGCGACGTGGAGCTCTCCGCCGAGAGGGTCAAATCCATCTCCGAGGAGGTGGGGGCAGTGTTCGCATGGGGAGGTTCCATGAATCTGGCACCTGTGGATGACATCGTTATCAAGGTCGAGAATCCGTTGGGAATCAACCCACGTGCACAGATGCTCGCATCCATCATGAGCAAGAAGCTTGCCATCGGTGCGACACATCTTCTGGTCGACATCCCCATGGGTGCCGGAACCAAGATCCCAACCATGGAGGTGGCTCGCGCATATGTTCGTGACTTCACAGATCTGGGTCATAAGCTTGGTATGCATGTCGAGTGTGCCATCACATATGCCGATCAGCCTGTCGGACAGGCGGTAGGTCCCATCCTTGAGGCAAGGGAATGCATCCGCGTTCTTGAAGGTGATAACCATCCCGGAAGCGTCGTGGAGAAGGCATGTGCGCTCGCAGGCATGATCCTTGAGATGGGTGGTATCCCCAACGGTGCGGACAAGGCAAAGGAGCTTCTGGAGTCCGGTGCGGCGATGAAGAAGTTCCGTGAGGTCGTAGCGGCACAGGGTGGTAACTATGACATCAGGTCAACGGACCTGGTTCCCGGACAGTACACCCAGGACGTCGTTGCCACCAAGGCCGGATTCGTCCACTCCATCGACAACAAGGCCATCGTACAGATAGCAAGAGCATCCGGTTCACCCTCCGATAAGGGTGCCGGTCTCCTCATATTCAAGAAGAGGGGTCAGAGGGTGGAGAAGGGCGATGTGATCCTCCGCATCCATGCGGACAATGAGGCAAAGTGTATCCGTGCCAAGGAGCTGGCACTTCGTTATGCACCTATCCATATCGAGGGTATGTTGATCGAGAAGGGCTGATGATGAGACAGTTGTGTTTCACCATCGACCTTGATCGGGATGTGAACGAGGCCGTCGTCGGTTCATCCGCGGCAGTCTCCCTCGATCGCGGATCCGGCAATGCTCCGCGTTTCTCCTCTTCCGAGAGGGGGACGCATATCATACTGGACCTCCTCGATGATCTGGGTATGAAGGCCACGTTCTTCGCGGAGGCACGTACCCTCAGCGAGACCGGTGTGGGCAGGACCATATCCAGACACGAGGTCGCCATCCATGGGTATGACCATGAGGATCTGACCGGTTCCCGTTCCAAGGTACTCCTGTCCCAGGATGATCTGAGGTCCATCGTGGAGAATTCTATCCAAATCGTCCGTGACGAGGTGAACGTATCACCCGTGGGGTCCCGTTCACCATACATGGATCCCAACGAGGGGATGTTGAATCTTCTCCATGAGTACGGAATCACATACGACTCCTCCAGATACGTGCATGTGTCAGATGTCGTGAGACCGTATCCATCCGGCAGTCCGATGCTCACGGAGCTACCTGCTATAAAGGGTGTGTCCGAGAACGGAAGGACAATCACGTCGTATCTGTGGCCGATGCATGAAGGTAGGAGGCCCCCGGAGGATTTCATCCGTCTCTCCGAATCGGTTAAGGACGGCGTATGTATGATCGCCACACATACCTGGCACATGGTCGAGAGGCGTTCTGGTGGGATCATGGACAAGGATGAGGTTTCGGCCAATTACGATGCCACAAGACAGGTCCTGTCACGCATACTGGATTCAGGCTTCGAGGCCGTCGAGGCCAGGACGGCATCCGTGGTCCGCTGACGTTCCAGATATCCACATCTGTCCAGTCGCACGCGCATATACTTTTAAAGTATGGAACGATACTCGGCTCATGTCTTGCAAGATCATCTCCGGCCCAGAAGTAGCCGGTCAGATATACGACGAACTTCGTGTCAGAATCGAGAAGCTCAAGTCCGAGGGTGTTATGCCTGGACTTGCGGTCATCCTCGTCGGAGATGATCCCGCTTCTCAGGTTTATGTCCGCAACAAGGGGAGGAAATGCGAAGAGCTCGGCATGCGTTCCGAGACCATCGTCCTTCCCGCGGAGACTTCCGAGGAGGAGCTCCTGTCGAGGATAGACGCACTCAACAAAGATCCTGCGATCCACGGATTCCTGGTTCAGCTCCCCCTTCCCAAACACATCGATGAGGACAAGGTCATCCAGGCCATCGATCCCAACAAGGACGTCGACGGGTTCCATCCTGTGAACGTCGGTAACATGCTCATCGGAAAGCCTGGATTCCTCCCTGCCACCCCTGCCGGGGTCCAGCAGATGCTTGTCCGTTCCGGAATCGAGACTGCGGGGAAGCATGTGGTCGTCGTAGGAAGGAGCAACATCGTGGGAAAGCCGATGGCATCCCTCATGGTCCAGCGCGGAGCCGACGCGACCGTCACAGTCGTCCATTCCAGGACCAAGGACCTCGCATCCATCACCAGGCAGGCGGACATCCTTATCGTCGCCATCGGAAAAGCACGTTTCATAACCGCCGACATGGTCAAGGACGGAGCGGTCGTCATCGATGTCGGTACGAACAGGATCGAGGATCCAACGCACCCCAAGGGATCCAGACTCGTGGGCGATGTGGACTTCGACGAGGTCAGTAAGAAGGTCTCCGCGATCACACCCGTTCCCGGAGGAGTAGGGCCGATGACCATCTGTATGCTCATGGCCAACACGGTGAAGGCAGCCGAGAATGCCGCATCACGCTAAAGAGGTAATCACATGATGAGAGAATGCGAGGAACACGGATACTTCCGTGACGAGGTCTGTCCTATCTGCGGAGAGGAAGGCAAGTTCCTTATGAACGACTACGAGATGGAGAAGGTCGGAAGGATGATGGCCGGTATCCTCAGACATGGTAAGTTCGACCTTCCCATGGACGATCAGGGATTCGTACAGTTGAGAAAGGTCGTATCCGCCATCAAGGAGAACCGTAACCGTATGCAGTGGCTCAGACCACATCACATCATCGCTCTGGTGGAGACCGATCCCAAGGGCAGATACCAGATCTCCGGGGACCTGATCAGGGCGATGTACGGACACACCATCCCGTTGGATCTCCAGTTGCCTACCGAGAACGTTCCCGATGAACTCTACTATCCCACCACCGAGGAGGAAGCGGAGATCATCCTTGAGACGGGTCTCATGCCCTCCGACAGGATGATGGTCCATCTCTCGCTCACATATCAGGACGCATACAATGCAGGTTCCGTCCGTGTGGAGAATCCCCTGATCCTCGCTGTAGATGTCGATAAGTGCTTCGATGAGGGTTATGACATCGGAAAGGCAGGAAAGACCGTCTTCCTCTGTAAGATGGTCCCTGCGGATTGTCTTAGGATTATCCACGAGGAAGAGCTCAACGATTGATGTGATACCATGCCCACGATCCTTACACCCGAACAGGTGAGAGAGAAGTACGGACCCATGTTCTGTAAGTCCCTCATCACGATGGTGGATGAGAAGAACGGTTGTGCACAGGTCGTCGAGAAGTGTTCCTCGACCGGTCCCAAGGAATGGGACATAATCAACAGGACCAGAACCCGCGGAATCATCACGGACATCCGCGATGAGGGATCCATCGTCATGGATCTCGTGATCGGTGATAGGCCGCTCAATTTCGGTCCAGCGTCCTCCGAACTCGGTGGACAGGGAATCTATTCGCTCCGTGTCGAAGGGGGTAGGGTCCACACCAAATGGAAAGGGATCGCAGGTGCCTCCGTTGGTGTGGGGGCATGTCTCCCCCAGGCGGACGATGTCATCGAGACGATCTATCCCGATGATTTCAAGATGGGAGGGGCATTCGTCGCCGAGACCGAGATAGTCACCCGTAAGAGGGTACGTCTCGTCATAGGTGTGGATGATACCGACACCCCACAGCAGGGTGCTTCGTGGGTCCTCACGATGCAGCTCGGAAGGGAGTGTCCGTACGGGAAGTTCCTCAACCACAAGATCATTCAGCTCAATCCGAAAGCACCCAACAAGACCACGAACTGCTGTTCCACCGCCGTATCCTTCGCTGCAACGGAGGAAGAGGTGCCGAAGATCATCGAGTTCGCGAAGGAGTTCATAAGGAAGGGCTCCTACTCCGATGACACGGTGATGACCACCTTCGTGGGTCTCAGGATCCCCGACGACCTCAGGGAGTGGTCCTGGAGTGCCAAGTCCATCCTCTATACGATCGATGATGCCGTCGAGGTCGCGGAGAGGAACGGGGTGGAGATCCACTACGTCACCGGCAACAAGGGAACTATCGGGGCCGTCGCAGCCATCGGTTGTTTCGACCTTGGGCTCAAGGCGGCAGGGATCCCGGAGGACTTCGAATGAGTTCCAACGGACTCCTCACAAACAAAGTGTACGGAATCTATGAGGAGCGTCTGGAGAAGGAGGTTTCCGATGGCCCGATCCCCAAGCATATCGCCATAATCATGGATGGTAACAGGAGGTATGCACGCGAACAGGGCCTCGATACCAAGGATGGTCATCGTGCGGGAAAGGAGAAGATCAAGGACGTTCTCGACTGGTGCATGAAGATGGGTGTGAAGACCCTCACGGTGTACGCGTTCTCCACGGAGAACTTCAATAGGGAACAGGAGGAGGTGGATTTCCTCATGGACCTCATCGGCAATTCCCTCAGGGAGCTCGCCGACGATCCACGTGTTCTGGAGAACCGTGTGCGTCTCAGAGCTATCGGCGAGAGGGACATCATTCCCGAGGATATGCTCGAGGCCATCGAATATGCCGAGAGGAAGACCGCTGACTTCGATAAATTCAATTTCAACATGGCCATAGCATACGGGGGAAGGCAGGAGATCGTGAACGCCGTCAAGGATGTGTCCGCTCGTGTCAAATCCGGTGAATTGGACATAGCCGACATCGATGAGGACACCATCTCGGAATGTATGTACACCTTCGATGTTTCCGATCCGGAACTGGTCCTCAGGACCTCCGGAGAATACAGGTTATCCAACTTCCTGCTGTGGCAGTTGGCTTATTCAGAACTCTATTTCACGGACGTGTATTGGCCCAGTTTCAGGTACATAGACTTCCTGAGGGCTATAAGGTCCTATCAACAACGTGCCAGGCGTTTCGGCACGTGAAGGTGGTACAATGGCAACAGATATCGTATTCATTCACGCACCCACGGTGTATGATTTCAGAAAGAAACCGATCTTCTACGGTCCTGTCAGTGATGTGGTCCCCTCGTCCCCTGTGTTCGAGATGTACCCCATCGGATTCATGACCATGTCTTCGCATCTGGAGGCAGCAGGATTCAAGACCAGGATCGTGAACCTTGCAGTACAGATGCTCCAGAACGACAAGTTGGATGTCGAGCGCGTTATCCAGAAGATCCACGCGAAGGTGTATGCGATCGACCTCCACTGGATGCCCCACTGTCATGGAGCCATCGAGATCGCAAAGATCGTCAAGAAGTACCATCCCGACGCAATCGTCGAGTTCGGAGGATTCTCCTCCTCGTACTTCTACGAGGATCTGATCCAGAGGCCCTACATCGACATGGTCATGCGCGGTGATTCCACTGAGCTTCCCCATGTCAAGCTCATGCAGGTCCTCTGTGACGGCGGAAACCTCGAGGATGTCCCTAATCTCACGTGGAAGGACAAGAATGGAAAGGTCCACGTCAATCCTATCACCAACATCCCCGAGGACCTCGATTGGTGCATGTTCGATTATGGAACCATGATCAAGTGTACCCTCAGGAACAGGGACATCAAGGGAGCACTCCCTTGGCTCGACTGGGACAAATTACCATTGACCTCCGTGTTCACTGTTCGCGGATGCAACCTCAACTGTGCGGAGTGCGGTGGTTCGCATGCTGCCAACAAGAGGCTCCTCTGCAGAGGTCGTGCGGCATTCAGGAGCCCCGAGAAGCTTGTGGAGGACATGTCCGTTATCCAGGATTATTTGGACACTCCCATCTTCGTCATCGGTGATCCCCGTCAGGGAGGTAAGGATTATGTCGAGCGTCTCGCGACCGCAGCCAGGAAGGAAGGGATCAAGAACCATGTGGCATTCGAGATATTCCACCCAGGTAACGACGAGTTCTTCTCACAACTTCAGCGCGGATTCGGTGAGTACTCCATGGAGATCTCCCCGGACTCCAGTGACGAGATCGTCAGGATGGCCATGGGTAAGAACTACGATAACAAATCCGTAGAGAAGACGCTCACATCCGCATTCAAGAATGGATGTGCCAGATTCGATGTGTTCTATATGACCGGGCTTCCCGAGCAGACTGTCGAGTCCGCTATGAACAGCTCCCGTGAGGCAAGGAACCTCTGGAACGCTGTCGGAAAGGATGACAAGCTGTTCATTTACACCGCACCGTTCGCACCGTTCGTCGATCCCGGAAGCAGGGCATTCGAAGAGCCAGATAAGTTCGGATACAAGTTCTTCGCAAGGACCCTCGATGAGCACAGGGCGCTCTTGGAGAATCCTTCCTGGAAGCATGTCCTGTCCTATGAGACCAAGTGGATGACAAGGGATATGATTGCGGACGTCTCATATGATGCAGCACTTGAGCTGGCACATATCGAGTTGGAGTGCGGACGCACCACTCAGGAGGCATACGATACCCGTGTCGAGAGGACCAACATAGCCAGGGATCTGATGCATCGTATCGATGACATCCTCACCATCAAGGACGAGAGTACGCGTACTGCGAAGCTCTGGGACATCAAGGAGGAGGGTGAGAGGATGATGGCATCCACCGTTTGTAACAAGAAGGATCTCGATTGGGATGCAGGATCAATTTGGTCCAACGCACCCAGGGTCGTGATGGGTCTCGTCAAGCATTCCTGGCCCTTCGAGAGAAGGAAGAAGAACCCCGTCCTCTGACGGGCAAACATCATTCTTCTTATTCTTATAAGAAGTAAAATAAGGAGGGGGCTCAGCCCTTCCTCCCAAGTTCTTTTGCTTTGTCCACGCACGCTTCTATGGCATTCATGAACGCCGCTCTTAGACCGAACTCTTCGAGTACTTTGACCCCTTCTATAGTCGTACCGCCCGGGGAACATACCATGTCCTTGAGCTCATCAGGGTGTTTACCGGATTCCAATACAGTCACAGCCGACCCCAACATTGTCTGTGCGGCCAACCTGATCGAGAGGTCCCTAGGGAGACCAAGGAGCACTCCTGCATCGGCCATCGCATCGATCACCATGAACATGAATGCGGGGGAGCTGCCAGAGACGCCTGAGACCGCATCGACGTCCTTCTCCTTCACCTCGAAGCACATACCTACGGATTCAAAGATGGATTTGACGATATCGATGTCCAATTCTGTACAATTTTCGGAATACGAAAAACAAGCCGCTCCTACGAAATTCGTACTGCAAATGTTGGGCATAACCCTAAAAATTTTACTATCTGGCACTTGATTTTTGAGTGTCTCGATCGTCACGCCTGCAGCAATGCTCACAAGTGTGTGAGACGGTCCAAAAGTGAGCTTTTCGGATGAAAACACCTCTGGGATCTGTTGGGGCTTGACCGAGAGGATGACTATGTCCGTGGATTCGACGACCTTCGCATTCGAATCCACAACCTTGATTCCGAGTTCATTCTCCGCCCTCTCCCTGGAGGCCTTGTGGGGGTTGCTAGCGATGATCTCGCTTCTGTCGCAGAAGCCATTCTCGACGACTCCTTTGATGATCGCGGAAGCCATCTTACCTGTGCCTATGAATCCGATTCTGTAGCTCATTTTCGATGCCCAGGCAAGCATTCTTTCGATATCTTTTAAGGTCTTCGGAAAAGCGGTAGCCAGCACCCTCTTTTCCTTTATTATATAGGAATGCGCGCGACGTAAACCTTTAATAAGTACATCCCATGTTGGATGACCAATGTCACTAGTTGTGAGTTATATACCATTGGCGGTGCTGGGCGTTTTAGCCATCGGCTTCGCCCCACTCGCATGGTGGATGTCTAGGTTCCTCAGACCTAAGAAGCCGTCCCAGTGGCAGGATGATACCTACGAATGCGGTTCAGAACCGATAGGAGTAGCACGTGTCCAGTTCAGATTCCAGTACTATGCGTTCGGAATCATCTTCGTCGTTTTCGACCTGGTCGCAACGTTCCTCATGTTATGGGCTGTCGCATTCTCCGCACTCAGCACTGAAGCAACAATTTGTGTGCTGGTGTTCTTGGGTATTCTCCTGTTGGGAGTCGCTTACGCACTTAAGAAGGAGGAAACCATATGGATATGAGCCTGTATCCCCACGCAGTCGCAATGAGTGCAGACGAATTCATGTCCTGGTCTTCAGCAATGATCAACAACATGCTGTCGTCAGGTGTGAAGAGGACGGTCGACAGATTGACCGGTCCCGTCTGGGCTTGGGCCATGAGGAACTCTATGCACCCTCTGCACTTCGGACTGGCATGCTGTGCACTTGAAATGGCAGCAGCATCCAACACCAGGTACGATGCGGAGCGTGTCGGTATCATTTACCGTTCTTCACCCAGGCAGACCGACATTCTCCTGATCAACGGTTGGATCTCCAAGAAGCTCCGTCCCGACATCAGGCGTCTCTACGAGCAGATTCCCTCGCCCAAGTGGGTCGTTGCAATGGGAGAGTGCGCCATTTCTGGCGGACCCTGGTACGACTCCTACAACATTGTTCAGGGACTCGATCAGATTGTTCCCGTGGATGTCTACATCCCCGGATGCCCGATCAAGCCCGATGCGATGCTCGATGGATTCTTCCTGCTTCAGAAGAAGATTGATGCCTACTTCAAGAGAGGCAACTTCATGATGGACTGATAACATGGCAGACGAACAGAAAATTGAGAGTCCGTCCTACGACGACATCATCTCCCTCATTGGATCCAAGTTCGGAGACAAGGTGAAGTTCAGGGAGTCCACTAAGAAGAACGTCAGGTCCATCAACGAGAAGAGGAGAATCTTCATGGATGCGGACAGGGATGTCATTCTTGACCTCGCTTACTTCCTGCGCGACAAGCTCAACTTTGAGCAGGCATCCATGGTCACCGGTGTTGACTGGGTCGACCACATGCAGGTCATTTACCACATCACCAACTACTTCAACTCGATCACCGTCGAGATCGTCGTCAACATTCCCGCAGACGATCTTCACGTCGCTTCCGTCGCACCCGTTTGGGGCGGTGCCAACTGGCACGAGAGGGAGACCTATGAGCTCTTCGGAATCATTTTCGACGGCCACCCCAAGCTGGAGAGGCTGCTTACACCCAAGAGTTACGAGTTCTTCCCATTCAGGAAGTCCTACAAGCTTAGGGGGTCACAGTAATGGCACAAGAGAAAATGAACGCGGACAAGATGTGGCTCACCATGGGTCCTCAGCACCCGTTCTCTCACGGTCTCTGGACCCTTAGGGTCGAGGTCGACGGAGAGATCGTCACCGACGCTGAGCCCGAAGTAGGTTACCTCCACCGCGGATGGGAAAAGGAGTGCGAGCAGAGGGATTACCAGAAGATTATCCCTATGGCCGACCGTCTTTGCTATTCCGCATCGATGACCTGGTCACACCTGTTCTGTAAGGTTGCAGAGGAGGCACTCGACATCGAGGTCCCCGAGAGGGCACAGTACCTTCGTGTCGTAGCAGATGAGATCTGTCGTATCCAGTCACACCTGATGTGGCTCGCAGCAGTCGGAACTGACGCAGGTAACCTCACTATTTTCCTGTGGGCACTGAGGGAGAGGGAGTTCATGCTCGATCTCAACGTCAGGCTCTGTGGACAGAGGCTCACCACCAACTACCCCCGTATCGGAGGAGTCAGGAACGACATGCCCTATTACTTCGAGAGGGATTGCCTCAGAGGAATCGAGAGATTCGAGAAGGCCCTCTGGGATATCGTTAAGCTCACCGACGAGTCCTCTATCTTCGTCGGAAGGGTCAAGGGAATCGGACACATCTCACGCGAGGAGTGCGCCAACCTTGGAATCACCGGACCCGCAATGCGCGGATGCGGTGTCGATTACGATATCAGGCGCGACGACCCCTACGATGCATACGGAGAGATGGACTTCTACGTCCCCGTCTACAAAGACGGAGATGCATATGCAAGGTTCAGAGTCAGGATCGAGGAGATGTTCCAGTCCTGTCTGATCATCAAGCAGGCAATGAAGAAGCTCGAGTCCATCCCCAAGACCGCACCCTACAGGCTGAAGGTCCCCAAGGCAATCCCCGAGGGAACCCACATGGCAAGGATCGAGGATCCTCGTGGAGAGGGAGTCATGTACCTCATCTCCGACGGAACCGACAGGCCCTACAGGCTCAAGGTCCGCAGTCCCGTCTTCGTCAACGTTTCCGCCTCCAAGCGTATGGTCCAGGGAGTCAGGATCGCAGATATCCCGACAGTCATGGCAATGATCGACATGTGTCTCGGAGAGACTGACAGGTGATTTGATATGAGTTACAACAACGTTCAGGATTGGATCATCAACAGGGAGGATTGGACTCCCGTCGAGAAGCTCGGAGAGACCTTCGGAAGCATCGTCGACATTTCCCCTTACGCTGGATACAACCTCCCCTACGATGTGGGAGTCAAGGTCTGGGAGAGCCTCGGTGGACTCATCGCATGGCTCATCAATTTGATCGTTCCCGGTAACCCCGTATCTCTCGCACTGGTATCTGACTGGTTCACCAACGCATTGGCAATAGTCGTTATGGTCGTTGTCATCTTCGCGATCGGTTTCGTCACTAACCTGACAATGATCTGGCAGGAGCGTAAGTTCCTCGGAAGGCAGATGGACAGGCGCGGAACCATGATCGGACCTCTCGGATACCTCCAGTGTCTCGGAGACGGTCTCAAGACGTTCATGAAGGAGAACGTCGCACCCAGGGCAATCGACAAGAAGATCTACTGGTGGGGAGTCGTTCTCGTCATCGGAACATCCGTTCTGTTGGCATGTATGATTCCTCTGTCGCCCAGGTGGTACATCGTCAATTACAACACCGGTCTCTTGCTTATCTTCGCATTCTTCGCTCTGGCACCCTTCCTCATCATGTGTGCAGGTTGGGCACAGAACAACAAGTATTCACTCATCGGAGGTCTCCGTGCGGCCGAGTTGATGATCTCGTACGAGGTCCCAATGCTCATTCTGTTCGCAGCGACCGTCTACATGACTGGATCATACAACATCGGAGAAATCATTCAGTGGCAGGAAGACAACATCTGGCTCATCGTACCTCAGATCATTGGATTCTTCGTCTGTGTCGTCTGTGCAATCGCAGAGTCCGAGCGTGTCCCGTTCGACCTGTCCGAGGCAGAGGCAGAGTTGGTCGAAGGATGGCAGACTGAGTACGCTGGTATGAAGTGGGGTCTTATCATGCTCGGAGACTACTTCAGAGGATTCGTTGCATGTGCACTCGTCTGTATCATGTACCTCGGTGGATGGTCCATGCCTGTCATCGAGAGCTTCGGTTGGTACTACCAGTACTTCCCTGAGCTGTTCATGGTTCTGAAGACCTGCTTCGTGTTCATCTTCTTCATCACCGCTAGGGGTGCACTGCCCCGTGTCAGGACCGATCAGATCGTTAACGTCGGATGGAAGGTTCTCATGCCTCTCGCCGTCATCAACCTGGTCATCACCATCCTGATCAAGTGGGTCGTGGACAACGGAGGTGTGTTCTGATGGCTCAACCTACTGAATATTATTCGAAATACCCCAAGAAGTTCAGGGGAACCGGAATCGCAACACCTGTGTTGAAGGTCCTTAAACACATGTTCAAGACCACATTCCACAGACCTGTTACCATTCTCTACCCCTACGAGAAGGAGTGGGTCCCTGACAACTACCGCGGACGCCCCGGACTCAGGTTCGACAGGTGCCTCGGATGCGGTATCTGTGTCAGAGCATGTCCCACCACCTGTATCGAGCTCGTCGAGGTCGCCGACGATGACGGAAAGATGGTCCTCAGGCCCCAGGTCAACGTCGGAAGGTGCATGATGTGCGGATACTGTGCAGAGTACTGCCCCGTTGATGCAATGACCACCACTACTGACTATGAGCTCGCAGAGTTCAACAGATACGATCTGATCTACGATCCCCGCAGGCTTCACTTCGAGTACACCACCGACATGATGGAAGTGCACATCGAAGAGCACCTGATGTCCAACCTCGCGAAGGGCATCACTGACCAGCCCACCGCATTCTACAACACCGACAGGCCTGTCCTGGAGGATAAGAAGTGCATCGGATGTCAGAAGTGTGCGAAGGTCTGCCCCGTCAACGCCATCGAGATGGTCGTCGTAGGACAGAACGACAAAGGAAAGGACATCAAGCGCCCCAAGATCAATGAGAAGACCTGCATCTCATGCAGCAACTGTATCATTGACTGTCCCAAGGACGCGCTCAAGATGAACGAGGTGTTGTAAGATGGATGTTGGAGCAATTG
Organism: Thermoplasmata archaeon; assembly: GCA_015063185.1. Lineage (GTDB taxonomy): Archaea > Thermoplasmatota > Thermoplasmata > Methanomassiliicoccales > Methanomethylophilaceae > SIG5. The sequence continues at coordinate 56,160 of SUSY01000003.1, read as the reverse complement.
TTAACAACGTAATTGGTTGGGTTGGCGATGCATTCTCTGCAATCTACAACAATGGAGACGCAGTAGCCTTCGTAGTGGTCGCAGCAATCGCCATCGCAGCAGCAATCCTCGTCGTGACATCTAAGGAGATTATGCACAGCGCGTTCTACCTTGCATTGGTTTTCACCTGTGTTGCAGTCACCTACTTCTTCCTCAACGCGGAGATCATAGGTGTCATTCAGATGATGGTCTACGTCGGTGCAATCACCATCCTCTTCGCGTTCAGCGTCATGCTGACCAGGAGGACGATCGTCGGAGAGGAGGATGATTAAATGAACAGAAAAGCAGCAGCAATTCTGGCAATCGTCATGATTGCATCTGTCGCTTCCATCGGTATCTTCACTGAGTGGAACGACCTCGGAACCGGCGTTGCATATGTAGACAGCCCCGAAGAGAACAACGCTATCCCCTTCACTCCCGGAGAGGATGGAGTTCTCGCACCTGGATCCCTTAACGCGGTCCTGTTCGACCAGTACGGTGTATTGATCATCGTCCTCGGTATCGTCATGTTCACCGCGATGGTTGCAGGTGTTTGCATTTCCAGAGAGGAGGAAGATACAGATGATTGATATCGCATTCTTCCTCGCTTTCAGCGCAATCCTGTTCGGTATCGGAATGTTCGGTCTGATCTCCTCTAAGAGGGGACTGGTTACCCTGATGAGCATTGAGCTCATGCTCAACTCCGCTAACATCAACTTCATCGCATTCGCTTCTTACAGCGGAAACGCAGATGGAATGGTGTTCGTCATCTTCACTATCGCACTCGCGGCAGCTGAGGTTGCAGTCGGTATCGCTCTCATGCTCAACGCATACAAGATCCAGAAGACGACCGAAGTCGACAAGCTCTCGACCATGAGGTGGTAAATTGATAGGTATACTCGAATACGTATGGCTCGTGCCCCTCGTGCCCGTCTTGTGCTTTGTGCTCGCCGGATTCTTCGGAAAGAAGACTCCTCAGGGCGGAGGTTACATCGCAGTAGCAGGTGCACTCATTGCATTCGTCATTGCGGCACTGGCCTCTTATGACTACTTTAGCAGCGACTATTGGGCAGCGAACGCACCCTACGTCGCAGAATTGGCCTGGATGAAGGTCGGAAGGTTCACTCTGAACTTCGGAGTCTACATCGATTCCCTGTCCTGTATCATGATGCTCTTCGCATCCTTCATCTCGACTCTGATCTTCATCTACTCCATCGGATACATGGATGATCAGGCAGAGAAGAAGACCAGGTACTACGCAGAGGTCTCCCTCTTCCTGACCGGAATGCTCGGACTTGCTGTCTCCAGCAACTACCTCGAGATGTTCGTGTTCTGGGAGATTATGGGTCTCTGTTCCTACTTGCTGATCGGATTCTGGAGCTTCAAGCACCCCAACGGTGATGAGGCATCCATCAACGCATCCTCAGCAGCAAAGAAGGCTTTCCTCGTCACCCGTCTCGGTGACGTCTGTCTGATGGCCGGTCTGTTCGTACTCATGTACATGGTCGGTTCCCTCGACTACGTGGATGTCTTCGAGAACCCCGCGAAGATCGCTGATCAGTACGGAAACATGCTCCCCGTAGCAGTTCTCCTTATGTTCGCAGGAGTTGTCGGAAAGTCCGCACAGTTCCCCCTGCACGACTGGTTGCCTGACGCGATGGCAGGACCCACTACGGTCTCTGCCCTCATTCACGCAGCGACCATGGTCAAGGCAGGTATCTACCTGGTTGCAAGGTCCTTCCCGATCTTCGTCTACTGCCAGGATGCGATGATCATCGTTGCAGTCATCGGAGGAGTCACCGCGATCTACACCGCGTCCATGGCTCTCAACAACATGAACATCAAGAGAGTCCTCGCATACTCCACCCTGTCCCAGCTTGGATACATGGTCCTCGCACTCGGATCGGGAGCATACCTCATCTCTATGGGTATGGAGAGTGGAAACGAGGAACTCATCGTGCTCGGAGGAGCCGCATACGTTGCCGGTGTCATGCACATGGTCAACCACGCGTTCTTCAAGGCACTGCTCTTCCTTGGATCCGGATCCGTTATCCACGCAGTCGGAACCGAGGACATGCGTCACATGGGCGGACTCAGAAAGGAGATGCCCATCACTGCATACACTATGCTTATCGGATGTCTCTCCATCGCAGGAATCCCGATCTTCAGCGGATTCTGGTCCAAGGACCTTGTCCTTGAAGCAGCATTCGCACCCTTCCACGAGGGTCTCGGTGCAGGTTCCATCTTCATGGTCCTGTTCATCCTTGGAATGATCACCGCATTCATGACTGCGTTCTACATGTTCCGCATGTGGTTCATGACCTTCTGCGGAAAGGAGCGTGGACACTGCCACGGCGAGTCCCCGTACAACATGACCGTCCCCTTGATCATCCTCGCAGTTTTCGCTACCATCAGCGGACTGGGTATGCTGCTCATCGACGGTAACGCAGGTATCCTGCAGTCTCTTGCAACCGGTCTCAGCGGAACGTTCGACGGTGTCGTCAATGCTCTGCCCCACTTCCACGACGGAATCCACACCATCAAGGAGATCTTCATGGAGATCCCGACCTACGTCGCGCTCGTCCTTGCAATCCTTGGTATCGGTATCGCCTGGAAGCTGTACGTGAAGACTCCCTACGATGCTGAGGCATTCAAGCCTGAGAACCACGGAGCTCTTTACAACTTCAACGCAAAGAGGCACTACTTCCCCGAGCTCTACAACTGGATCTCCTGGAAGTTCGGAGCCGGTGTCGCAAAGGGAGTCAACGCATTCGACAAGTACGTCATCGACGGAACCGTCAACGGACTGTCCAACACGGCAGTCGGAGGCGGAGAGGGACTCAGCGGATTGCAGACCGGTTATGTCCGTGACTACGCAGGTCTCGTCGCAGTCGGTGTCATCGTGATCCTGGCAATCTTTGCCTTGATCTTCGTCTACGGAGGCGGATTCTGATGGATATCCCAATTCTTTCCTTACTCGTAATCATACCTTTAATCGGAGCACTCGTGACCCTCTTCATGGGCGGTCAGAGGGCTGACAAGGCAAAGATCGTGGCTGCAGTCTTCTCTGCAGTCGTGCTCGTGATCTCCCTGTACCTCCTCTTCGTTGGATACAACGATGGAAATGCAGGTTACGCAAAGCTCACAGAAAACTACGTATGGTTCGCAGCAGCCGGTCTCCAGATGAACATCATCTTCGCGATCGACGGACTGAGCATCCTCATGGTGTTCCTCACTGCACTCCTCGTCTTCCTCGTCGTCATCTTCTCTTGGCACGAGTCCGACAGGCCCAACTACTATCACGCGCTCCTGCTCGCGATGGAGGTCGGTCTCATGGAGTCTACATGGCACAGGACTTCTTCCTGTTCTACATCATGTGGGAAGTCACCCTGATCCCGATGTTCTTCATGATCTCCTGGTACGGAGGACCTCGCAGACACTACTCTGCGATCAAGTTCTTCGTCTACACCCACGTAGCATCAGTGATCATGCTGATCGGAATCTTCGCTCTGGTCTTCGGATCCCAGGCTAATGATCCTGTTGTTAGCTTCGCATTCGATGCGGTCAAGAACAGTGGCGCATTCGACAAGGCAATCGAGATCCTCATCTTCGGTATGCTCTTCTTCGGATTCGCAGTCAAGATGCCCGTACCTCCCTTCCACACCTGGCTGCCCGACGCACACGTCGAGGCACCTACTGGAGGATCCGTCCTCCTGGCAGGAGTCATGCTTAAGATGGGATCCTACGGTATCATCAGGCTCTGTCTCGATCCTGAGATCTTCCCCACTGCAATGGACTTCTGGCAGCCGATCATGATCGGTCTCGGAATCTTCGCAATGGTGTACGGAGCATACGCCTGTATCGCACAGAACGATCTCAAGAAGATGGTCGCATACTCCTCCATCAGCCACATGGGAATGGTCCTTGTCGGAATGGGTTGCAACTCCGTCATCGGAATCGAGTTCGCAATCTTCCAGATGTTCGCACACGGAATCATCTCTGGTGTCCTGTTCATGGTCTGCGGTATCGCAGGTCACAACTTCGGTACCAGGGACATGCGTCTCCTCAGCGGACTTGCCGGAAAGTTCCCCATGTTCGCACTGTTCATGATGTTCGGATTCATGGCATCCCTCGGACTGCCTGGACTCATGGGATTCATAGCCGAGTTCGGTCTCCTCTATGGACTCTGGGAGTACCTCGCTAACAACGGACTCCATGCACTGATCCTCTTCGGACTGCTCGACATGATGCTGACCGCAGGATACTACCTCTGGGCAATGCAGAAGACTCTCTTCGGAAAGCTCACTGACAAGATTGACCTGTCCCACTGCCACGACATCGCCAAGAACGAGGTCGGCGTTCTCGCAGTACTCTGCGCACTGATCGCTCTCTTCGGTATCTGGCCTACTCTGGCACTCGACTTCGTCATGCCCTTCGTCAACAGCCTGTTCGGAGTTATGATCTAAGGAGTGTGAAAAAATGTTTGAATCGTTCGCAGAAACTTTGGTTGACACCTTCGGACAGGTCACTTACATCCTGCCCGAGATCCTCGTGTTGATCGCAGCATTGATCGCACCCCTCGTGTTCAACATCACCAAGAAGGGAAGTGTAGTCGCAATCGTGTCGTTCGTGTTCGTTGCAATCGCAGCACTGCTTGTGATGCTCATGATGCACACTGTGACCTATGGTGCAGCATTCGGAATGTTCGAGTTCGATCCGTTCTCGTCATTGATGATGCTCCTGTTCGTCGCAGTCGCATTCCTGACCATCATGGTCTCCCCTGTACACGTCGAGACCACCAAGCACTGTGGAGAGTACTATGCTCTCATCTGTGCGATCGTCGCAGGAATGATGTTCGCAGTCAGTGCAACCACCCTCCTCGGTATCTTCATCGGTGTCGAGGTCGTCAGTATCTCGTCCTATGCACTGGTCGCTCTCAAGAAGAACGATCCCCGTGCATCCGAGGCTGCAGTGAAGTACCTGATCATCGGTGCATTCTCCACCGCACTCACCCTGCTGGGAATGTCCATGATCTTTGGAGTCACCGGAACCCTCGTCATCGATGAGATTACTGTTGCGATTGCAAATGGAATGGTCGCCAACTGGGCATTCATCCTTGGATGCATCGGTATGATCGCAGGATACGGATTCAAGATCGCAGCTGTTCCGTTCCACTCCTGGGCACCTGATGTCTACGAGGGAGCATCCGCACCTGTGTCTGGATTCCTGGCAACCGCATCGAAGAAGATGGGATTCGCAGTGATGTTCAAGATCTTCTTCGCGCTGTTCGTCCTGTCTCACTGCGTCTTCATCGAGGAGTTCCAGTACGTCTTCGCGATCCTTGCAGCGATCACCATGACCGTCGGTAACCTCGTTGCAATCTCCCAGAGCAACATCAAGAGAATGCTCGCATACTCCTCTGTTGCTCAGGCAGGTTACATCATGATCGCACTCGCAATCATGAGCCAGTATGCAACCACCGGTGCTCTCTTCCACATGTTCACTCACGTGGTCATGAAGGGTGGAGCATTCATCATCGTTGCAGCACTGATCACCGCAGGTCTCGGCGAGAAGATCGAGGACTACAAGGGACTTGCAAAGAGGGCCCCCCTCCTTGCAGCAGCAATGATGCTCTTCCTGTTCTCATTGGCAGGTATTCCTCCTCTGGCAGGATTCACATCCAAGTTCGTGCTGTTCTCCGGTGCCATCTTCATCGATGGTGTCGTCAGCTACGACTGGGTCTGGCTCGCATTCATTGCAGTCATCAACTCCGCAATCTCCCTGTACTACTACGCACGCGTAGTCAAGGCAATGTACATCGAGAAGCCCGCTGTCGATGACAAGCTCTCCGTGCCCGCACCCTTCATGGTCGCAATCGCACTCTGTGTCGTCGGAGTCATCGTTCTCGGAGTTTACCCCGAGATCCTCCTCGACCTCTGCAGCACCGCAGCAGAATACCTCATTCCTTCACCGTAAGCGAGGTCTTCTGACAAACCCTTTAAACCCCTTCTCTTTTTTATTTCAAAGTAGTTCGAAAGGGATGTCTGGCTATTGTGTTTCCATGGCCATGTGTTTATATATTTCGTAGATATGCTTACCTCAATGGTCGACCACTGGGCAGATGTAATCTCCTCCGAATTCTCCAAGGTAGAGGATTTCATAGCGGAGGCGCTCTCGTCCGAGAATGCAGAACTTGATGAGATGTGCAAATACGTCATACGCTCCGGTGGAAAGAGGGTAAGGCCTGCTGTCTGTATCCTCTCGTATCTCGCATGTGGGGGGAAGGATGTCCAGGTCCCTATCAGGGCCGGTGCAGGTTTCGAGATCCTTCATACCGCATCCTTGATCCACGACGATATCGATGACAATGGTGAGATCAGGCGTGGACGTAAGACCCTCCATAAACAGTACACTCTGACCAAGGCACTCGTTGCAGGAGATTACATGTTGGTCAGGGGATACAGGTGTCTCGGTAAGCTTCCCGATGAGCCCATGGAGATAATCATCAAAGCGGCTGGAATGATGGTCGAATCCGAATTCGTTCAGAAGGATTTCGAGCACAACCTGGATGTCACGGTCGACGACTATCTGGGTATCATCACCGGAAAGACTGCTATGCTCATCGTCGCAAGCGCGGTCACAGGTGCATATCTCGCTACCGAGAACCAGGATTTCATCGAAGCCATCTATGAGTACTCCAATAAGATCGGTCTCGCATTCCAGATGATCGATGACGTTCTGGACGTCATCGGTACCAGCAACACCGGTAAGAAGATCGGAATCGACATCTCCGAAGGTAAGCCCACGTTGCCCACCATCTATGCTATGCAGGATCCCACATACGGTTCTGAAATCAGGGAGATATATTCCCGTGTGCCCACTGATGAAGATGTCGATAGGGCATTGGAACTCATTCGTATGACCGACGCAATCGACCTTTGTTACTCTAAGGCCGATGAGGTAGCACAGGAAGCCATCGATGTTCTCGATGCTCTTCCCGACTCTGATTATAAACAGTCATTGATCGGTCTTGCAAAATACATTGTTCGCCGTAACAGGTGATTAAATGACTGAGACTACATTGAAAACGGACATTTTGGTTGTAGGTTCCGGTCCTGCTGGTTCAGTTACGGCCAAATACGCTGCCGAGAAGGGTGCCAAGGTGACCTTCATCGAGAGGCGCAGTCAGGTAGGTGTGCCCGTACGTTGCGGTGAATTCATCCCCACTACGGACATGGTCAAGAGTATGTTCCCCAAGGCGGAGGATCTGGAGTCCTTGTTCGATACGGTTCCTTCCGAGCTTAGGTGCAGGGAACTTAATGGGATTCGTCTGGTCAACCCCAAGGGTAAGGTCACTACTCTCGATCTCCCAGGATATTCTACCGACAGGGATCGTTTCGATCAGTACTTCGCATCCGAAGCCTGTAAGGCCGGTGCGGAACTCATCAAGAACTGTAGTTTCAGCCGTATCGAGGATGGTGTGGCAAAGACCTCCATCGGCGATATCGAGTATAAGGTCATCATCGGTGCCGACGGTCCCGGTTCACGTGTGGCACGTTCCTTGGGACTCAATAAGAACAGGAATCCGTATCCTGCTGTGACCGCTCAAGCAAAGGGTGATTTCGATTCTTATGTGGTCATGTTCTTCGGAGGTATCGCGCCTGGTGCATACAGCTGGATCATCCCCAAAGCCGGACAGGCCAATGTGGGAGTAGGTTTCTCCCCCAAGTTCGCGGATGGTTCGCTTTCGGAATACTTCGAGAAGTTCAGAGCGAAGAACAACTTCGAGATCATGAACAAGCTCGAGGGAAAGTACGTTCCTAGCGAGGGCCCCATCGCCAATACCGTTTCCGGTAACGGAATGGTCGTCGGTGATGCAGCAGGTCATGTGGTGTCCGTCAATGGTGGGGGCGTCCCCCTCTCCCTGATCGCAGGCCGTATCTGCGGTACTGTCGCAGCCGACAACATCCTCAACGGGCGTCCTCTCGAGGATTATCAGACCGAGTGGCGTGACATCATGCTCAAGCCCCTTAAGACAGCAGCATTCAACAAGAAGCTTGCGGACATCTTCGCATTCCACTATGAGTGGACCACCACGATGTGTATGGGAATCCTCGGAAAGCGTCGTATGAACAATCTGATCATGTGCAGACGTATCTTCCCGTAAACTCACTTCTTACGGAACGACTTCATCGGGGATCCGCATATAGGACATTCGGCGGAGCGTTCCTTGTACCATTTCTTGCATCCTATGCACTGGTAGTTCCATCTCTCCACTTTCTTTATGCCTTTGGTACCTACCGAACGGTTCTGTATACCCATGACCGTACACACATTGAGGATCGAGAAGTCATCGGAGAGTACCGTGCCCCCCACATCCAATGCCAATGCGATGACCGTCATGTCCACGGGAGACAGTCTGCCCAAATCTCCCGTCTTTCTCGCAGCATCCTCGACTTTCCTCAGCGATTCCGCACTGCAATCGGAGGTGCGTAGCATATCTCCCCAAAGGTCCAATCTGGGGTCCTTGTATCTGGTCAGTTCCTTGATCACACCTGGCGGACATACATGGTCCTCTTCGGGAAGGTTCTCCATCGAGAATAGTGCAGAGCTGTCCAGAACGAGTGTCATGGCCTCTGGAAGGTATTTTCCGTAGATAACCGTGTTCCCTCTGAATAGGGAGCCAGCATCCTTTTATCGCCCTACATGATGTCCATGGCTATGGTACAGGTAATTGTCGATGATGATGTCAAACAGATGATCATCGATGCAAAGGAAGACTATCGCATATGCACCGCATGTAGGGGACCGGTATTGGTACCCATCACGATCAAACCTCCAAAGGCGACGGATGTCGTGATTCCCGTAGGCGATCAGAAATTGTACATCTCCAGGGTTCAGGCGGATTATGTGGACCAGGTCTCCATGGACATGCTATGTTCCGAGAGGGACCTCTATACCTGCCCCGCATTCCCTACTTACCGTAGGGGAAGGTACTGAAACATCAAACGCGGACTGCGTTATCCGCAGATTCCGCGATCAAGTTCTCAAAATCCAATTTCCTTTCATTGGCCAGTACCTTGTCGATACTGGCTTCCGTGATGGGTTTGGTCGGTACGACCTTACATCCACCTGTCTGTATGATGGATATGTTGAAGGTACCGATTTCCTTGGCTATGTCGATGATCTCTTCCTTGTCAAGACCTATCAGTGGTCTGACGATGGGGAAGTCCACATCGCTCTGTTCAGCTCTGATGTTGCGGAGAGTCTGTGAGGCCACCTGTCCGAGGGAGTCTCCCATGACGATGCCTTCGCATCCGTGTGCTTTGGCAAAACGTTTGGCTACGTTCTGCATCACACGTTTGCACATGACACACTGGTAACTATATTCACAATTCTTCTTGATAGCGGCCTGATTCGGGCCGTGTGCCGCGATATAGAGTGGCAGTTCTTTACCTGTGATCTCGGATAGGCGAGTCGCTATCTTCTTGACCTTCTCAATTTCCTTGGGGTCGCCATACTCCCCGTTGTCCATATGGAGAAGGATGACGTCCGCACCTACCTTGGCCATCATGTACGCCGCTACCGGCGAATCGATGCCTCCCGAGAGTAGTGTGACGAACCTCATCCTATCCCTCATGGGTTTAGAGGACAACGTCCCCGTAATCGTCCGCGAGCTTCCTAGGGGTGGTCTTCTCGCATTTCTTACAGTAGAGGCCGTTACCCTTCTTGACGAGTTCGGTCTTGCAGGTGCCGCAGAGCGACCTGATGACTCCAAGGTGATCGTCCTTGGTGGACAATTGGAGCGAAGGGGATGTGCCTGTGACGACAGCTCTGATACGATCTCCTTTCCTGAGTTCTCTGGACACATCATCGGTGTATCCTTGGGAGATCTTGGAAACGTGGATCGTAGCATATGTCTCTCCTCCGATACCTCTCTCGGTACCTTCCTTGGCCACTACATCCGCGGTGGCCATCGTCTTCCTGATATCAGCGACGACTGCGTACACGATGTCCCCGACCTTCAGGATGTTGGGGGGGTTGGGGGAGATGACCCTTGCGATACACTCCTCGTCGTTGAGTTCGAGCACTCCGATCTGTGATGCATAGATCTTACCGTTCTTGGCAAAGGTACCCTCCGCGGCGAGGTATTCCTCTTCTACAGCGACCTCGTCTCCGGGAAAAACTTCGATTCTCTTGCTCATGATGTATTCACCTGATGTTGATTGCCACAATATCAACGGATTTCTTCGTTTTCGTATGGAATGTGAATGTATGCGGGATATCGTACTTATAGATTCTATGTCCGACGATCTCCTTTGAGAACATCTGGGTCTCCTTGTTCAGATATTCCAATGTACATGCCATGTGTATGGAGTACACGACGTCTGCGACCCTCATCGCGGTCCTGAGGAACGGCTGGTCCGCGTGTTTCCTCTGTGAGCCGAATGGTGGGTTCATCAGGGCTGTGTCGAACTTGCCCTCCACTTCGGAGATGTCCGCCTGTATGAAGTCTATGTCGCATCCCAGTGCATCAGCGTTGTCCTTGGCGATTGCCAGTGCGCCATCATCCAGATCATATGCCTTGACGGATGATGCACCCAACAGGCTGGCACCTATCGCGAAGATCCCTGTCCCGCATCCGAGGTCCACCACATCTTTTCCTGCGATGTCACCGTTGGCGTAGGCCTCGAAGAGTATGTCCGTGGCTATGGACGAGTGGGTCGGATATTGTTCCAACTCCACCTTCGGCTCTTTGAACGGGGCAAGGTTCTGGAGTCTTATCTCCAGGTCTCTCTTCTTCACGATAGAGACTAGAGTTTCCCACTATATATGGTATCTGGGTCTTTCACTCGAAGAAGAAGTGGGATGGGGATTCCGGTTTCGGCATGAAACATTTCTCGCCCGTCTTCTCGAGTGTGAGCGGATATTTCTCGGAAATCTTGTCTATGATACCTCTCATGGCCTCCTCCAGCCTCTTGGGTGGGGAGATGACCCTCGCATTGAGGACCAACCTTCCGGGAGTCTTCATGAACCTGGATCCTTCGATGCCATCCACCTGCATCTCCTTCTGAACGAGCGACATCTTACAGGCCGCCTCCTCGGATTCCAGCATGACCTTGACATGCACGATGGAGTCCGCACCGTATTCGTTCGCGACCATCCTCATCATGTCCGTGGACAGAGAGTACATGTCGATATCGTCGGTGGGCGTGAGGTTGTACGTACCGGAATACCAACCGAGCTTTGCCTTCTCCATCGCGAAGCCTCTGTTGTCCTCTGCGATGGGTGCCTTGACACTCATCTCCTCTGACAGTATTATATCGATGATCTCCTCGATGTTCCTGAGGTCCCTGGAGGATGTCTCGACCATCCTGCATCCGGGGAGGATTCCGTCTATCTCCATCCTGATGAGGTCTATGGTGGCCCTATCGACGAGATCCGTCTTGGTGAGGATGATGATCTCCGCATCGCGTATCTGGTGTGCGGGGATGAGGTCGACAGTATCGACGGTGCGTTCCTTGTCTTTCGCGAGGATGTCGAGTGCTCTGACACAATCCACCACCACACAGAACGGTGCCACACTGAACTCGTCGGGGTACATGGTCCTCATCGGGGATACGACACTGCTCATGAGGTTCGTGGAGGAACCGATCGGTTCCGCGATGATGATGTCAGGTTTACCTGTGGTGACTAAGGTCCTGGCACTGGATACGAACTCGTCGAAGTTCTTGCAGAAGCATCCTCCCATGATCTCCCTGGTGTCGATACCGGCATCCTTGGAGTATTCCGTATCGACCAATACGTCACCCTGATCGTTGGTGATGATGGCCACTGACCTGTCATGTTCGGATTTTAAGGTCTTAGCAAGATTAACTGCGAGCGTGGTCTTTCCGGCTCCGAGGTATCCCCCAAGAACCAACAGTCTGGTTGATGACATAATCGATATCTCCGATGTTTCGAATTGGATGATGAATGATCACTCGATGGTGATCAGATTTCTTCTTTGCATGAAGGTGCATCTTTCACATGGGATCGTAAGGACGCAGTTGTTCCCTACGGCGATGCCTTTGAGAGCCTCTATGAATCCCCTGTCGAGGGGTCTGAGTCCGCTCCTCTTGTTTATGCTGAGTGTCTCCCTTTCGGAGAGGGTGAGGTCCTTGGGGATGATGTTCTTCTCGATGAGTGATTTCACACAATGTTCGGCCTCGTCGACGGAACACATGTCACATCTTGCACCTACTTCGTCCAATGGTCCGTACAGTTCCGCTATGGGATCGACGATGAATATCCTCCTGTCCTTTCCGATGCAGATGTGGATGGCATTGGGATTTGCCGGTGCGATGTACTCCATTCTGGTTCCGCGGACCTTCTCTTCCCTGACGACGGTCCAGAAGTCCCTCACATGGTTCATGAGCTGATAGACCAGTTGTTGGTATTTGATGCCAAGAGCATCAGCCAGCTCCTGTTTCGTGATAGGGTTGCCGTTGTAAGCCTCCTTGTAAAGTCTTGTGAGGATGGATTGTCTTAACTCGTGTGTGTAGATCGCCGTGTACGTCACGGGGTCCATGTAAACCAATTCCATCTTACAACTGCCCATGATTATGAATCGTGTTATCGGTATTTAATTTCACTCAATTATTTGAGTCGGTCTTTGGACATCTATCGATGCATTTATCCTATCGTATTAATTTGCAGCATCCATGACAGACGTGGTCTCGGACATCAGGAATGCGAAGGCCGAATCGAGGAAGCTCGCAGCCCTACCTACGGACATCAAGGATGCTGCCCTCATGGCCATGGCGGAAGCATTGGATGTCTCCAGATCATTGATAATCGAGGCCAATGCCAAGGATCTGGAGAATGCCCGTTCCGAGGGTTTGGGAAAGGTCATGTTGAAGAGGTTGGCCGTCGACGATGCGAAGATCGATGGCATGATCGCAGGTATCCGCAGTGTGGTCGCACTGAAGGACCCGGTTGGCGACACGATGTCAGCCATGGATTTGGATGATGGGTTGACTCTGTACCAGATCAGTTGTCCTATCGGACTCATCGGCGTCATATTCGAATCGCGTCCGGATGTGGTGCCACAGATCATGTCCCTGTGTCTCAAGTCGGGTAACGGTGTGGTCTTCAAGGGAGGAAGGGAGGCCACGGAGACAAACAGGTGTCTGTTCACTGTCCTGAGGGATGCCGTTTCCAATATTGTGCCAGCATCATCATTCGTCATGATCGAGACACGTGAGGATGTCAATACCATCCTCTCCCTCAACGATTGTATCGACCTCTTGATCCCGCGCGGATCCAACGAATTCGTGAGATTCATTCAACAGAACACTTCGATTCCAGTGCTGGGTCATGCCGCTGGTATATGCCATGTGTATGTGGATTCCGATGCGGACCTTGGAAAGGCATGGGAGGTCACGTTGGATTCCAAGATTCAATACCCAGCAGTCTGTAACGCGATGGAGACGCTCCTGGTCAACAGACGTGTAGCGGACAGATTCCTTCCCAAGATGAACCAGATGCTGAGGGAACACAATGTGGAAGTTAGATGCGACCCGATGTCCTTACCATTCATGGAGGGTGCGGTCGAAGCATCAGAGGATGACTGGGACACGGAATACAATGATTATATCCTGTCCGTCAAGGTGGTCAGTACGGTGGAGGAGGCTGTGGGGTTCATAAACACCCATGGTTCCCACCACACCGATGCCATCATCACCGAAAATCCTCAGAACATGTCGTATTTCATCAACAATGTGGATTCTGCGGACGTATTCGTGAACGCATCCACAAGGTTCGCGGACGGATTCAGGTTTGGAAAGGGTGCGGAGGTCGGTATCTCCACCAATAAGATCCATTCCAGAGGCCCTGTCGGCATGGAAGGCCTCATGATCTACAAGTACGTCCTAATGGGTGGCGGTCAGGTCGTGAAGGATTATGTGGGAGATGGTGCCAGACCATTCAAACACATATCCAATGACAAGAGGTTGGAGGTGAGGTGACGGACAGGAAGGAACTGCTCGCACACATCGATACCGTCGTGGTGAAGGTAGGTACATCATCCATCACCGGTGGCGGGAACTCCGTGTCCGTCGAATTCATGGATTCCGTTGCGGAACAGGTCAGGCAACTCCGTGACCAGGGTAAGAAGGTGTTGATCGTATCTTCCGGAGCCATAGGGGTGGGTCTCGCGGCCATGAATGCCAAACCAAAGCCGAAGGAGATCCCTATCAGACAGGCGGCGGCATCCGTCGGTCAGGGAATTCTGATGCAGAAGTGGAACGAGAGTTTCGAGAAACAGGGTCTCATCGTTTCACAGATCCTGTTGACATACGATTTCTATTCCGATCGTGAGAAGTATCTCAACCTCAGGAATGCGATCCAGACTCTACTGGCATATGGTGTCGTACCGATCATAAACGAGAACGATGTCATATGTGTCAAGGAAATCGACGCTATGTTCGGAGACAACGACACGTTGTCCGCGTATGTGTGCAGTAAGATGGATGCGGACCTTCTGATCATACTCTCCGATGTGGAGGGGCTGTACAACAGGAATCCCAAGATATACCCAGATGCAGAGATCGTGCCGGTCGTCACGGATGTTTCTAAGGTTCTCGATATGGCCGGGGATCCGACAACCAGAGTCGGTACCGGTGGTATGAAGACGAAGCTGAAGGCTGCGGAGATCTGTCACGAGGCCGGATGTAACATGATCATAGCCAGTTGTTCAGTTCCCAACGGTATCGTCAGAGCCGTGAACGGTGAGGATGTGGGGACAATATTCCTGGCGGGCGAGAAGGAGAGGAAGAAGAGTCGTTGGATCAAGGCTGCACACGCCAAAGGCACTCTCATAGTCGATGCTGGTGCGGCCGAGAAGTTGTCCAGAGGTGATGTCAGCCTTCTTGCCGTCGGTATCAGGGATGTCATAGGGAGGTTCGAGAGAGGCGACGTGGTCAATATCGAATCCGCAGGGAAGGTCATCGCCAAAGGGATCCCCGATTACGACTCGGAGGACATCTTCAGGATCCGTGGTATCCGCAGCGATAGGATCGAAGCGGTACTGGGTCATAAGAGCTATGACGATGTCATCCGTAGCGAGAATCTGGTATTGATGTAAGAACTATGGTGGACCCGGCCGGATTTGAACCGGCGACCTCCGCCGTGTGAAGGCGACGTCATAACCCCTAGACCACGAGTCCGTAATGGGGATTACGCGCAATTCCTATTTAAGGCATCGGGGACACATACCTTTCCTATATACGAGACTTTAAACCGACAATCACCAATCCCCTGTACATGTCTGACACCCGTGCCATCATGGAAGTCACCGAAGGTACAGAAGAGGATCGCAAGTTCGAGGGTGCTCTCAACTCCATCCTCCACATGGACAAGAAGGATTATCCTGCATATGTGGGCGGTCTCAAGATCGCATCCGGTCACGAATTCCCCGTGGCAAGCCCGGTCGACAACAGCATAATATTCGGAACGTTCCAGGAGCCCGAGGAAGGGCTCACCGATAGGGCAGTGATCGTTGCCAAGGAAGCGTTCTCCAAGTGGTCCGCAGTGGATCCCGCCGATAGGATGGGGATCTTCGATAAGGCGTTGGACAACATCATCCGTCAGAAGTACAGGATCGCGGCACTTGTTACCCTGTCCTCCGGAATGACCCGTGATGAGGCCTTGGATGAGGTCGAGAGACTTATCGAGGTCATCGATGATGGGTGCCAGGATCTGGATGAAGGTATCAATGGAAGCCCTGCAGGTGTTTGGGCGATCCTTTCCGAGTACAATTCTCCTCTCGCTGCACCTATGGGATATGCTGCCGCGGCCATGATGGCAGGAAACACGGTCGTCATCATCCCTTCCAAATACACTCCTGCCCCGATCTTCTTCGTATACGAGATGTTCGTGAAGGCAGGTCTTCCCGACGGTGTGCTCAACATCATCACCGATAGGTTCGACAGCACCACCAATTCCTTGGCCAACAACATGGACGTCTCTGGTATCGTCGCCATCGGATCCGGTGACAGGTTGGAGAATCTCATGTTCCTTCAGGCTGACGAGGATCTTCGTTTCATCAACGAGATCAAGGGAATGAACCCTATACTTGTCTACAAGCCCGGAAACATGAAGGATGCGGCAAGAAAGGTCGCAACGTCCGCATTCTCATTCGCAGGACAGAGTGTCGATGCATGCTCTAAGGTAGTTGTGACCATCAAGGAGCAGAAACAGTTCCTGGACGAGCTCCTCGCCGTCCTCAGGGAATTTAAGATCGACGATCCTGCAGAACCTGGTACCGACATGGGTCCGATCATCTCGAAGGCGATGTACGATCGTTTCGATGGAATCATCGATGACAACTTCGATTACCTCGTGTATGGTGGAAAGAGGGTCATGAACGAACTGACCGGTGCGGGATATTATGCTACGCCCGCAGTGTTCGTCGGTGCGCCAGAGGATGAGGACATCAACAACATGGACAATTCCGTGCCGATCCTCTCCGTTCAGATCGTTGAGGATTTGGATGCTGCCATCGATGTGATCAACTGTTCCGAGTATGGTCTTTCTGCAGGTGTCATAACCAAGGATGATGCGGTGGCCGATCAGTTCATCAGAGAGGTCAATGCGGACGAGATCTTCGTCAACGACCCCAGCATCATAATAGGTGCGGCATCCAAGGCAAAGGTTGCAAATTTCCTGGACTGATCACAGTCCGGAAACCCTTACCTTTTTCACATATTTGCGCGCGATCTCCTCCATCTCCCTGATGACCTTCTCTTTGTATGGGGCGATGTGGTTTAGTGCTGTATCGAAACAATCGCCGGGAACGAATTGGTTGAGACGTAGGCATTTTGCACCCTTGATGGTTGTGCAGATGGATTCCAGATCCGTACTGGTTATGTGGATCGGGACGATGGTCGTAACGAACTCGTAATCCACATCGGAATTCAATAGGACCTTAACACTCCTTTCGATGTTCTCGATGTTACAGATGGCATTGGTGTTCATGGCATACTCGTCAGCAGTCAATGGGGCCTTGATGTCCATGCTCACGAAGTCGACGAGGTTCGCTCCCACAAGGTCATCCAATGCATTGGGATCGCAACCGTTGGTCTCCAATCTGATCCTCTTTCCGATCTTTTTAATCTCCTTCAGGAGTTTGTAAAGATCCTTGTTTATGAGGGGCTCTCCACCGGTGATTATGACCCCTTCTGCATACGTATTGTTCCTGATACGTTCGATGACATCTTCCGGAGAAAGGAAACCTTCCCTGATATCGACAATCCTGCGGTTGTTGCAGAAACAGCATCTGAAGTTACAACCCGCCATCTGAACGATGCATGAGGGCGTGTTATCCCAGATTGTGGTGTTGATTTCCGTGTATTCGGCAATCCTCATCTGTATCCCCCATTGTTTCCTTCATTATAATCTCTTGTGGGGAATTTTTAGAAGTGGTAATCTTCCCGTCGAAGTTGGTAGTCACTGTCGTCGTTCACTGGGAGAAGTTCCATCATACTCATGGCAAAGATTAGGTGGATCTTCGACGGGAATGCGGGTTTCCTTCAACCCGATAATTCTATATCAATTGGATAGTATATAAAATTTAGGTTTACCTAAAACTACATTGTACTTATTATCCTGTACTGCGATTAACCGTCATGGGTTTCACAGTGAGGTTCCTCCCATCCGGAAAGGGGGTCGTCGTGGATGCAGGTACATCGGTATCGGATGCGGCCAAATCTGCAGGTGTTCAGATCGCCACACCCTGTGGCGGAACAGGTAGGTGCGGCCGTTGTGTCGTACAGATCGGTGACGATCGTCTCCTCGCTTGTGTTACGTACGTGGATAGGGACATGACCGTTAATGTTCCGGAGGTCGATGGTTCCAAGGTGATCGCTGCAGTGGACTACCTGGAGTCCGATGTCGGGGACTTCGACCCATTATCCAGCGGACTGGGTCTGGCAGTGGACATCGGTACCACCACGGTCGCTGCCGATCTCATAGACATGTCCGATGGTAGATGCATCTCGTCATTCTCCGATGTGAATGGACAGAAGGTCCTTGGGGACGATGTACTTGCAAGGATACAGCATGCGGCCGATGGTGGCACATCCGAACTCAGGGGCCTCATCCTGAAGACTATGAATGGGATCATCGAGCGTGCGGGCGGTGGGGACAACATCGAGTCCGTCTACATCGCAGGTAACACCGTGATGGAGCATCTGTTCGTGGGTGTGGACCCTACACCGATCAGAGAAGAACCATATGTTCCAGTCATAACATCCTCCGACATCACCGGTGAAGAGAGCGGACTCGATGTTTCCAAAAGTGCCAGAGTTGTGACGATGCCTTGTATCTCAGCCTATGTCGGTGGGGACATCACCAGTGATATCGTCTATGCCGGGATGGACATTTCCGAAGGAATAAGTCTTTTGATAGATGTAGGGACCAACGGTGAGGTCGCATTAGGCAATAAGGACATGATGATGGTCTGTTCATCATCCGCAGGCCCTGCGTTCGAAGGAGGCAATCTGAGGTCTGGGATGATGGCCCGCCCCGGTGCCATAGACAGTATTGTCATCGAGGATGGCATTGCCAGATTCACTGTGATCGGTGGAATGGAGCCGAAAGGCATCTGCGGATCAGGTATAATCGATCTGATCGCACAGCTCTATCTCAATGACATCATAGACAAACGTGGTAACTTCACAGATAGTGCCAGATTGATGGATGGAAGGTACATCGTCCATGGGGACATAGGTATCTCGGAGCCGGAGATCAAGGACGTCATCATGACCAAGGCAGCGATATTTTCGGCCACGAGGTCGTTGGTCAGGAATCTGGGTCTCGAGTTCTCCGATCTGGAGAAGGTGTACATCGCAGGAGGTTTCGGTAATTTCATCAACATGGATTCGGCCATCACGATAGGCATGTTCCCTGATGTCGGGGCGGACAAGTTCGTGTATCTGGGAAATTCCTCCTTGGCCGGTGCGAGGGCTGCACTGGTATCCGGATCCTTCCGTGAGCGTATAGACGATGCGTTCGCCAAGATGACATATCTCGATCTCAGTTCGGACCCCGTGTTCTATGACGAGTACACATCGGCCCAATTCATCCCGCATACCGATTCCGCATTGTTCCCTTCCGTGCGTTTCTGAGCGTGCGCGCGCCTTATTATAGGAACATGAGGATTCCACCCTCATATGGATTGGAATTTCGCGACTACACTCATCGGCTCGATGCCTCAGAAGGATCCGAAGGCAGCCGTGGACATGGTATTGGATGGACGTGTGGACATCCCGATGTGGCCCCAGATGCCAGCACTCGGTTACAAAGAGGGAATGTATCTCCAGACCGGTGAGCATCTCCCCGGATTGATCGAGGAGGGGGACAAGGTCATGGTGGATCTGAACGATTACGATCCCACCGAAGCATACATGGCGATCATCGAGGAGAACCTTGATTACTACGAGGCTATGCCCGAACACTTCGCAGGATTCTATGAGATGATCGGTCGCGATCTTTCCGGTCTCAGGGCCATCAAGGGGCAGGTCACCGGTCCCATCAGCGAGGGCCTTCAGGTCCAGGATGTAACCGGTCGTCCGACGATCTATGACGAATCCTATGGGGAGATCGTGAGGAAGACCGTCAATCTGTCAGCAAGATGGCAGGTCAGGAAGCTTAAGGAATACTGTGATAACGTCATCATGTTCTTCGACGAACCCTCACTTTCGCTCCTCGGAACACCTTTCGCATCCATTTCGGATGAGGAGGCGCTTTCATGGATCAACGAGGCGATGGAGGGTGTGGACTGTCAGAAGGCCATCCATTGTTGTGGGAACACCAATTGGTCCCTGGTGCTCAGGACCAACATCGACATTCTGAACTTCGATGCGTACGCGTACGGAAAGAATATAACGCTCTACCCCGAGGAGATCTCCGATTTCCTGAAGAGAGGGGGTTCCCTTGCATGGGGCATCGTTCCCAACAGCAACCTCATAGAGGGTGAGACTCCCGAGACGCTAGCGGACCGTATGATGGAACACATCGACGATCTGGTATCGAAAGGTGTCGATAGGGAACTCCTCATCCACCAGTCTTTGTTGACCCCTCAGTGCGGTCTCGGCGGTGCAGATGAGGAACTCCTTGACAACGTGTTCGATCTCCTTCAGGGATTGTCCATAGAGATGAGGAAGAGGTGCGGTCTGTGATCATAGCATTCGCGGGAAAGGGCGGCGTCGGTAAGAGCACCATTTCCTCGCAACTCATCCGTAATCTTGCGAAGAGGTCCTTGGTATTGGCAGTGGATGCGGATCCGAATTCGAATCTCGGTGAGAAATTGGGTCTCGAGACGTTCGGTACCATCGGTGGCATCAGGAATGATCTCGTCGCGGATCCCGATCAGGTCCCCGCGAGCATCAGTAAACAGGACTATATCCTCACCAAGGTTCAACAGAACGTATCAGAGGGGGACAATGTGGACCTTCTTGTCATGGGTAGGCCGGAAGGGGAGGGTTGTTACTGTTTCGTCAACGATGTCCTTAGGAACTGTTTCAACGACATGATCCCGAAGTACAGGTTCACGGTCGTGGACAACGAGGCCGGTATGGAGCATCTTTCCAGGAAGGTCTTGCCACGTGCGGATGTATTGGTGCTCGTATCCGACCCCACCATCACAGGGGTACGTACCGCCGCACGCCTGTCTCAGTTGGCGGACGAGGTCGGTGTGAAGGTCGGACGTAGGATATTGGTGATCAACAACATACCTCAGATGGATTATACTCCATTGATGGATGAGGCTGCACGCCTTGGTCTTACCGAAGTGGTACCGATCGAACGTGACGATCATGTCACCGCTTGTGCGATGAGGGGAGAAGTCGTGGATGTCCCGGACGACTCCGCTTTCGCGAAGTCGGTGGGACATCTTGCGGAACTCATTGTGAAGTGAGTTCCCTAAGGTGTTTCGGAATGTCACGGGACTCGTTGGTTCCGACGACGACCTTCCTTCCGATGAGTTCCTGAAGCTTACCGGAGATGCGCGTGACCAGTCCGGGGATGATGACGGGCCCGTCAGACTTGGACAGTACACCCGATTCCGCGAACGCGTCCGCGATGCGCTCCGGTTCGAACTTTCCGGCGGAGTATGCGGTGAGGACGGACAGTCCCTCCGTATTGACGATCTGCAACCACACCGGGATCTTCGACTTCTCGATGTCCGCACGTACGGTGAAGTACGTGAGGGAGAAGTTGGTGGTGAACATGATGGGCGAGTGCTCATCGGGGTTTCCGATGGGGTACAGGTCCTGTTTCACCTGGATCGGTACCTGCGGGTCCGTGTAGATGTTCTGCCTGAGGGTGAACAGGGGCAGTGCCTCGTAGTTCTTCAGGTCGTCGAAGATGACCAGGCTTCCGTACTTCAGTGTGGACATCACTGCGGTGGCCACGGCATATTCGCCGGAACCGACCCTGTTCATCATCGGGTATGCGAAGGGTTTGAACTTCTTCTTGATCGCGGCACGTCTGACTATGGTCTGTTCCTCAAGGGTCTCCTTGAGATTTTCGGTGGTCAGGTCGAGGATCAGGTCGGTGAATCCCATCTTCTCGCATGCCTCGGTGAGCTCCAATGCACCTTCCGGACCGTCACAGATCAATGCGAGAGGACACTTGTTCTCCCTGGCGATGTTGACGTATGTCTCCAATCTGTCTTTATCGGCACCATAGATCAGTGGTTTCCTATCAGCTACCGACAAAGCTGCCTTGATGGCATCGGCATCGGTGGACTCGATGACGATCGGGTCCTTCCAGGTTGCACAGACATCCTTCACGGCACGTGCGAACTCATCAGCGTTACCGGAGTCGTTCCTGACGGACACCATGTCGACCTTGAAGATCATACCGACCCTGTCGAAGGCGATGGATTTGATGTATGCGACCCTCTCTTCGATGGCGTTCGTGTCAAGTCTGTCCGAAACGGTGAGCGCGTATGCGATCGGGTTGTTGAAGCGACGCTCGTGCCTGTACAGTACGGTCTCTCCTCCCATCTTGATGTCTCCGACCTCGATGGTCCTGACAGGTGGTGCGGATGCCTCTGCGAGGGTCTCCTTGGCTTCCTGTTTGACATGGGGGCAGTCCTCGATCTTGGCCTTCTGGTTGGACAGAAGCATAGCGAATGCGAGGCACGTAGGCTGTCCGCAATCTTTACAGTTGGTCTTGGGCAGGAGTTTGAAGAATTCGATAGCGGTAGGCATCAGATCACATCCCTGAGTTCGTCGCAGTATCCGAGGATCATATCGGCCGCTCCGGGGCCACGCATGATGACCATGTCGGCACCGGATACGATGGCGGACATAGCGGTCATGGCCTCCCACCAAGTGGCCCTGAGTCCGGCATCACCAAGAGCGGGATCCTCCTCGTTGATGGCATCGCTCACATCCCATGCACCGGTACAGTCGCAGATCAGAGGCTGCTGGAGCATCTTGTCCCCCATGAGTCCAGAGATCCTGATCCTCTCGTTGACCGAGTAGGAGTAGTCCAGTCCCATTCCGAGGGGTGCCATGAGCGGATCCGTGAGGATGTTCTCCTTCTTCACTCCGAAGTCGGTGAGGAGGATGTTCATCTGCTTGGACAGGTTGACGTCCAAGTTGGCGAATCCGATGATGATGTGGTTGTTGGCGATGGCGACGGTGGCGAGCTTCTTGTACTCGTCCTCGTCCACCTTGGAAAGGATAAGTCTGCTATCCGTGACTGCGGCGCTGACTGCTGTGAACACGGGGATGTCGACATCGAGGATGCCGCATCCGCTGACGATGATTGGGAGTCCTGTCCTGTCGGAGATCTTCTTCACGAGTTCCGCACAGGCTTCGGGGGACGTGCCGCCCTTGGCGGGGTCAGTGCTGACGAGCCTGACGCAGATCATGTCGACACCCATGGACTTCCACATGAGTGCCCACTCGACAGGGTCCTTCTGACGTCCGTCGAACATTTTGGCTGCGAGTTCGGGGTAATCGACGATGGAGTCGAAAACCTCTCCTGCGACGATGGGTCTCCTGTTGGTGCGGTTCTCGAAGGAGAGGAAGGGCATACCCTTCGCTCCGCCCACTATGTAATCTCCCTTACCGAGTACGACCTCTCCGATCGTGCCGGTGTACTTCTCATTGACTGGGGGTATGTCTGTCATTGTAGATTCTCCTTAGAGCAGGGGGTCCATCATGAGTGCGGGGTGACCGACCTCGGCCATCCATGCCATGAGTCCTTCTGCGTCATCGGTGACCGTCTCGTCAGCTATCTTATCGAGGAGGTCAGGGCATTCAAGCTCCTCACCTCTCTTTCTGATGTCCTCTGCGAGATAGTCTTTCAGCTGTTTGGGCATCCAAGCGATCCTCAGCACTCCTCCTTCCTTGGAGATGAACTTCTCGCTCGCTACGTACTTCCTTCCGATTCCCATGAATCCGGGGGTCTGCCTTCCTCCTCCTATCGAACCTGCGAGTGATGAAAACTTCATTCCAACAGGTGTCATTCCGGAGAAGTCCCTGTCGACGATGATTACCGCCTGCATATCCACGGTCATGGCGACGATCGCCTCGAAGCATCCGCATGAGGTCATGGGGGCATCCATGATGCTGTACATGCACATTCTCTCGATGGTTCCCATGGACTGCATCCTGACCGCATCGTTGACGATCTCCCATTCCCCCTTCTCGGCGTCGATGGGCGTACCGATGTCGAGGGGTTTGTTGGGGCCCTTGGGGTCGAGCTCGTTACTGGCCTTGGCATCGAGCCAATTGATTGCACCGCAGAGTCCGAGCCTTTCGGGGGTGATGATACATATGTGAGTGGGTGCGAAGGATTGACACATCTCGCATGTGTAGAACACGTTGACCTTATCGTCCTTGAGTCCTTTCATGCGTTCGTCCCTGGCATCGTATGCCGCCTTGGCCTCGACCAGGCGTTTCTCGAGTTCCTCCGGGTCGGTGACGACGGTGGCCTGTACCCTGGTGACGACCTGTCCGAACTCCTCCTTGATCTTGTGTACGAGGATCCTTCCGAGGTCGATGAACTTGAATCCCGCCTCCTTGGAGGTCTTACTGATCCTTATCCAATTGGAGTTGCGCTGTCCTGCATGCCACACTCCCTCTGCGAAGTTTATGGCCGCATGGAATCTCCTCTCCATGACGGGTTCGAGGTCATCGTGCATGTTCTGTCCGTAGACCTCCACGATGAGTGCGACGGAGCAGATGGAACCGGATTCCATCTCGTCGATCTCCTTTCCGATGAGTGTGACCTTACCGTCCTCGACCTCGTTCTCCTTCCTTGAGAGGAGCACTTCGAATGCGGGGCTGCGCGTTCCTCCCGCCTCCACATACGTGTCGGGCTTCCTGACGACCTCTCCCTCGAAGGACGGTGCGTATCCGACCGGAAGTTCGATGGGTTCGAGTTTGACTGTGATCCCGCGCTCCTCGATTCCGTTCTGGATCATCTCCAAGGGATTCTTGCAGACCTTCACACAGTGTGGAATCTCAGGCAGGTCCTGGTCTGTGACGATGGATGCACTGTGGAGAAGTGCAGCGAATGCGAATGCAGCATCGAGTCTGTTGAGCTTTCCGTTCTGAATGACGATGACCTTAGGTCTCTTCTTCAGATATTCGGTCAGTCCTTCCCTGTCTCCGGGTTGGATGTTGCCGAATGTGAGTGCCGCACGGACCGCGAAGCTGAGTGCATGGACGGTTCCGGTGAAGAATCCGACCGGATAGAACAGTCTGTCCAATCCCATCTTCACACCTGCTGCGACGAACTGGTCGGGGTAGTCACCTGATGCGAGCCCCACCATTCCTTTGCCCTGGAAGTCCCTGGCCATCTTCTTGATGCTCTCCTGATCTTCCAATGATCCGAGGAACGCGATGGCTCCGGGAATGGTCTCGTCGACGAAACTGAGTCCGAGTCCTCTGAGTGTCCTGTCGGGGATGAAACCTGCACGCTCTTGGTCCCCTTTGATGTATGTGATCGCCTCGATGATGTCCGCTGCGAACATGGCATTCTCTCCAGCGACGAACCCGTCCCCGAGCTCCGAGGCACCGGCTTCTGGAAGCGAGTCAAGGAACTCTATCGCCTGTCCAAGGGTCATGGATCCGATACCCTTCCATGCGCAGATGGTTGGGAGGCCGTATCCTGTCTCCGGATAGATGAGTTCGTGGTCGTTGCCCACATCGGCAGCGGCCCTGTATGCCATGGACCTGGCCAGCGACACAACTGCCTTGGACCCCTCGGATGCCATGGACAGCAGGGTTCCGACATCGATGTTCTCCTCCGTTCCGAGGAGCACATCCAAATCAGGTCCGGTGATGTCTCCGTATCTTTCGATGATTTTCGCAATGTCCATGGTATCACTCCAGCTCTTCGAACTGTGTAAGCGTGTAGATTCCATTCATGTTCTCGAATGCGGATTTGAGCGCAGCTTCGAATTCGTCCTTATCCATTCTGCATTCGGCAAAGTCTGCGACAAGGTCCAAGGTCATGGTCTGATAGCAGATCTTGACCTTGCTGAACACGGAGATCAGGTTGATTCCCTGCTCCGCGATCCAGGAGAGGCACTGCGCTATCGAACCTGGGCAGTCGGGGATATCGATCGAAATCTTTCTCAGCGTGGTCTTCTCCTTGAAGAATGTGACCGACATGATCCATGAGCCCACATCTGCGACGATGAGGGTGTTCTTCCCGTCCATGTCCTTGAGGATGTCCCCGTATTCGACGGAGATGTCATACATGCCGTCCTTCAGCGTGACCGGTGCACCGCGTCTGAGTTCGGTCTTGTTGACGTTGGCTTCGGTACGGAACACCCTTCCTATGTCGGCAGGTTTGATCTCCAGCTGCTCGATGAGGGAGACGGAGGGGTCATCGGCAGCCTTGAGGGACTCGAACTTTTCCTTGAGGATTCCCAGTTCGCCTGCGAAACTCAGGTCGGCCAACATCTTCCAGATGATGATGGTGTCGGAGATCCCATCGAGGGAGATGGAGTTGAGGATGTTGATCCCTCTTTCGCCGAGGAATTTTGCACCCTGTGCACTGGATCCCGGAACGTCCTTCATGTAGAGGGTGATGTTTGTGAGAGTACGGTAGTTCTCCTGAGGATACATCGAGAGGATGAGTTCATACTTCTTGGGCTCCTCGTCCGTGTACTCGAAAAGCGTGCTGTATACGTATCCCCCTTCGACGATTCCCATCATGTCCGACAGTCTCTCGTCGATGGCAATCTTGTTTCCCTGAACCTTACCGAATTCCCAGTTTTTCATCTGACCATCCGCCTAATAATAATACGTGTAAAGAGGGAGTATTATAAGACTTTGCGGTAGACGTTCTTGACGGAATCCAACGGTCTGGTCCAGCCAGGGGCTCCTTCGTCGGTCTCCAATGCACGGATCATGTTTCTGAGACTGCCTGGGTCCGCATCGGAGTCCGAGATGTCCCTGAGTTTCCCCAGTGTTTCGGCGGCATGGTGTTCCAGGACATGCCCATCTATCAGAGAATCTATAATCTGGCACACCTCATCCAACTTCGCTTTGGCATCCCTCATCCGGATGGACCTCTCGTCGTTCATAGGGATATTCCTCTGGTCTTGCGGATGAACGTGTACCTTCCCGGAATGGAGCCTTTGGCACTGGAGATGTATCCGCATGCCTGGCATTTTCTCATGAGCTCTATCGTGTCGCCATCGAGAGTACTGTTCTTGATGGAAATCAGATCACACTTACATACGGGACACGTATCTGGGACCCTCCTGTTCTTGGAGTCACGGTAGTTGATCTCCAGAGAGATCATCCCATTCTCGAGAGCGTACTTCCTGATACGGTTTCCGCTGACCCGATATGTCTCGCCGTCCTTCTCCAATTCGGCTACAACCAGACGCACGAACTCGCTCTGGGACCCAATGGTCTGGCACCTAAGGAGCACATTGACGAGTGCCTCATCCAATTTCTCATCGCTGGGTCTCTTGTAGCTCATGATGGTCACGACGGTGTATGTCATCAACAGTTATATCGGTTGTCGATAGGCACCTTTATCTAGACGGCAAATAATTTGCGTTCGGGCGAGGGTAGCCGAGCTGGCCAAAGGCGCGGGACTTAAGATCCCGTACTTAGTGTTCCGTGGGTTCGAATCCCACCCCTCGCACCATATTCTTCGTAGGGACTCGGTCTTGTGGCCATCATCCATTTATAGACTGACCTCCTCTTTGAACGCAGGTGTTCTAAATGAAGACTAAAGAATTCAAGATTAAGGTTGTAGAGACCTTCGCTGCCCTCATCACTTCCGCTTTCGGACTTGTCGCAGCACTTGCATGGAACGAGACTATCAAGGCCGGTGTCGCAATGATTTTCGACTCCGGAAGCGACATATGGGGTCTTCTCATCTACGCTATCCTTGTCACTTTCCTTGCCATCATCATGACTCTGTTCATCGCATGGCAGGCCGACAAGTTGAAAGGCGAAGATAAGGTGTGATTATTCCTCTATATCTTCGGGTGCGCATGGGCACTCCATGCGCATCCTCAACTTCCTTACCTTCTGTTTGCTTCCGATGTACTTTATCATATCAGAACCTGTCAGTTCTACGCTCGATGGTCCAGATCTGACATAGTATTGTTCGGTCTTGTTCTCCTTGAGGAACACGGGGATGTTACAACGTTTACATACGACCTTCATGACTGCCTTGTCCTCGAATTCCACAAGTTTGAATCTTATGAACGGAAGGAACTCATCACCGATCTGACTGGAGATCAGATTGGTCATGTGAAGGTTGAGTTTGTCACGGTTGTCAAAACTGTGTTCGTCAATACCCAGGATCTCCCCGTCATCGGCCACTCCTATGAGAAGCGTACCTCCTTCGGAGTTGAGGAATGCGGTCAGGGTCTTCAAAACCGCTTTCTCCATCCTTTTGTCCTTTTCCCCTGTTTTGAGGTTGGTACGGAGCGTGGATTTGAATTCCAACGTATCGGATTCCCCCAAGGTGATGAGATTCTCAATCTCCAACCTCTCATTTTCCGATCTTACTCCAAGTGCTTCCTGGTTGTTGTACATGAAATTGAAGACAGTGTGTTTGAAGAAGGATGATTTATCGAGACAGAACAGGAGTGAGATTGCGAAGGAGCCTATGATGACATATGCCAGACTGTCGAACATATCCACATAGTCGATGGGCAGGGAGATGAACATGTTGACATATCTGGCTATTGTGGCGAATATCGCATATGATGCGACACCGAAGCAAAATGCTTCCAATGAGATCAGTACGGGCTTCTCATCAGAGAATCCAGGCATCTTGCCCAGTGCCAGATATGCACATATGAATCCGACGAGACTGAGGATGACGCCTAGGAGCACATCCTGAAACATATCCATGAACCCAATCTCGAAGATTATCCCACTCATCGTGGAGAGGATCATGCTGACCAGGATCAGGATGATGATCATTGGCGGGATGTGTATGAACTTGCGGTCGTGCTTTATGGTCACAAGTGTGACTAGTATGACGATGGCGGCGACAACAACATCGGTAATGCTCTCGAAGAGTATGCCGATGGGGATCATTATCACAGATATGGCGATGGAGATCCAATACAGCTTCATCGTGGTGGAATCCATCTTCTGCATATCGAACGGATTGTGTTTGTCTGGGCTCATTGTGCTCCCGTCTCCTTTTTCAGATGCCGTAATCAGTTTGAACGCTAATAAGGTTGGCTGTCATGGCCCCTTTTGGTCGGTATTTATTTAAATGGGATTGGACTAAACGGCACTCATCCGGAGACATTAATTTGCCAGCTATAAACAACAATACCAACAGGAACGGTGGTTCAAACACTTATGGCGGTAACGCATCGAAGAAGCCCCAGGCCAAGAAGTTCAAGCCCAAGGAGTCCACCAAGAGACAGTCGATGCTCAATACCCATAAGCTCGCACCGTTCAAGTATGATATGAACGAGATTCTGGCATCTACATCTATGGATGCATCCAAGGCGTCTGCATTCCTCGCATCCGTCATCGCTAAGGCATCCAGAGTCTCGACTAAGGATGCCAAGGAATACATCCGTGGATTCATGGAGTCCGGAGATCTCACCAAAGAGGAGAACGACAGGATCTGCAAACTCCTCGACAAGTACAGCAAGTATCGCTGAGTTCTATGGGGGCATATCGCCCTCCATTGTATTTTTCCTCATTCGGATACATTATCACAAAGTGATGCGCGCGCACGCATATTACGCACCGAGTTATACGGTAGATTCTTTGAAATGAACAAAAAAGACCATTTTTGAAACAAAATTTCATAATATTATTGTTTATGAAATTTAATTTTATTTCAGTCTTTATTTAAACTTTAAATGAAACAAAGTTGCATTTTTTTCTACCTAACCTATTTATA
Organism: Thermoplasmata archaeon; assembly: GCA_015063185.1. GTDB lineage: Archaea > Thermoplasmatota > Thermoplasmata > Methanomassiliicoccales > Methanomethylophilaceae > SIG5. The sequence goes on along the minus strand of SUSY01000003.1, from coordinate 26,724 downwards.
TTGTACATCTCTTTTGAGATGACGGGATTACTATGGGTTACGAAGAGTTATTTCCCCCAAATGACCTCAAGGGCTGGCACGCAAATGCAGCCAAGAGGTTCGCAAGCCCCTTCGTGGACAACTACCACGACCGTGTCGACGTCGACCCCATCATGCTGTCGAACGCCGCAGTCCACTGTGGTTTCACGATCAGGGACTTCTACGAGAAGCCTGAACTCGGAATTCACTGCGTCGGATACGTCGCAGAGCTGTTCGACCTCCTGCCGGTTACACACTGGTTCTTCTCCCTTCCCTGGGTAAGAGAGCTCGGTGTCACCCTCGAGTACAAGGACACTCTGCCTCCAGTCTCCACTGGACCCATCATGTCCGAGCCTGAGGAAGTCGAGAAGCTCGTCCCCATCGAGAAGGAAGACCTCAAGAAGGGATCCACCATCCCTCTGTTCTACGGTCTCTACGACTACGTCCAGCAGAACCTCCCCCACACCCTCGTTCCTATCTCCTACGGATTCGACCTTTGTGGTGCAGGAGCAGAGCTCGTCGGAGTCGAGAACTTCATCATGTGGACCTTCACTGAGCCCGACATCGCACACCATCTGATCGACACCTACGTTGGTACTTCTATCAACGGAGCAGACATCCTTTCCGACAAGTACGGAATGGCAATGCTGATCGTCGGATCCATCCTCGCTAACAACGATATCTTCAGCGACGAGATGGTCGAGGAGTTCTCCGCAAAGAAGATGCACACCTACGTTGACCAGTGTTTCAGAAGAGGAGCAGGACCCCAGGTCTTCTACCACCTCTGCGGTAACCACGAGACCGACTACAAGGTCTTCAAGAAGAACCTCGTATGGTCCCCCTTCAACGTTCTTGAGATCGGTTACATGGGACAGAACGAGTTCCCCGCTGAGCTCCTGAAGAACGAGTTCCAGGACGTCACCACCATCATGCCCGGTGTCGACACCAAGCTGATGATCAACCCCAACCCCAAGAAGGTCTACGAGAGAGCAAAGGAAGTTGTCCTTGCTGGACGTGACGCAAAGAAGGGATTCATCCTCGGAACTACTTGTGAGACGCCCCCGTACACCATCCCCGGAAACCTCCTCGCACTGACTAGGGCAGCCAGGGACTTCGGTACCTACGGAACTTGGTGAGGTGAATAAGATGGAATACATTATCGCAGACGCAGTCAAAGAGACCATCGAAAAGAGAGGTCTCAAGATCGACGACATCAAGGCAGTTGTTGAGGGAGCAGGCGATGACAGGATCTACAAGGACGGAAAGTTCCTTGCAAAGAAGGAGATCGGAGAGATCACCGTCTATGTCATGTACGCTCTCGATGGCGACAAGTGCACTGTTGAGACCGCATACAGCCACAAGATGAAGATCCTCGACATCGTTCTCGTTGGAGAGGAGGATTCCGGCTGGGTCTACTGCAAGAACAAGAAGCCTGTCTTCACTGGACACACCAACCTCACCTACCTCGGTGCAACCAGGTCTGGACCCTCACTCGTTGAGCCCGAGACCGGCGCATCCTGGTTCGAGGAGTACCTTGCAGCAGGTGCACTCGCAACTGCAGAGACTCTCTTCCAGCAGAAGAGAGCTTGATTGTAAGTTCCTAGAACTTATACCCTCTGAAAAAAACTTTTTCCCCCATTTTCTCTTTTTTTCTATTATTCAGCGTATGCTATCGTTATATTTCCGAAAGACAATACTGACTGCATGGCAGAGAAGATCGGTGAAACCAATGCACTTTGTCCAGAGTGCATGAAGACAATTCACGCGGATAAGATCGTTGAGGGTGACGACGTCTACATCGTAAAGACCTGTCCAGAGCATGGTACTTGGAAGGTCAAGATTTGGACTGGTGCGGAGAATTACAAGTATCTGTATGAGTTCGCAGCTGTTCCTAAGACTCCTGAGAAATTTGCAATTCCACAAATCAAGGATTGCCCCCATGATTGTGGATTGTGCAATCAGCATCTTCAGCACTCCTGTTTGAATGTCGTTGAGGTTACCAACCGTTGCAATCTGAACTGTCCGATCTGTTTCGCCACTGCTAATGGATGCGGTTATGATTTCCACCCTGATATGGATACCATCAGAGGAATGTTCCAGACTGTTGTGGATTATGTGAAGAGCCCAAGATGTGTCCAGATCTCTGGAGGGGAGCCTACCGTCAGGGACGATCTTCCAGAAATCGTCAAGATGGCTAAGGACATGGGTATAGAACACGTAGAGGTCAACACCAATGCCGTCCGTATTGCCAAGGACATGGATTATCTTAGGGCACTCAAGGATGCAGGTGTCGATGATTTCTATTTCCAGTTCGATGGAACCGATGACGAGATCTACATACAGACACGTGGAAAGCCTCTTTTCGACATCAAGAAGAAAGCCATCGAGAATTGTGGAGAAGTGGGCATCGGAATCACCCTTGTCGTCACCGTCACCCCCGATATCAATCTGCATCACGTAGGAGACATAATCAGGTTCGCAGCCAAGAATGTGCCAGTGGTCAAAGGTGTTCACTTCCAGCCCATTGCACACTTCGGAAGGTATCCTGTTGAGCCTACCGATGAGAATCGTGTCCTTCTTCCGGATTTGGCACATGAGATTGAAGTGCAAACTAAGGGTATGTTGAAAGCGGATAACTTCATCCCCACATCATGTTCCAATGTTCACTGCGATCTCAAATCCTTATCCGTCGTGTTCCCAGATGGGTCTCTGTTCCCGCTCACGACGATGGCACTTGGTCCACCTCAGAAGACCGACAATGTTGCCGACAAGACCAGGAAGGAGGTGTCTGAACTTTGGAGATTCATCGAGGATTCCATGGATGGGGAGGATCCAGACCGTGATAAAGATGACAACTCCTGGAGAACATTTGTCAAGAGGGCGAAGACCCACTACCTTACTGTCTCAGCAATGGCCTTCCAGGATGTCTGGACCGGGGAGGTGGAGAGGTGGGAACGCTGTTGTATCCACGTTGTAACCCTCGATGGAAAACTGATCCCATTCTGTCTGTTCAACACGACCGCAAGGGATGGTACCACATTGTATCGTAGGAAAACCTTCTGTCAATGAGTGGTACGGGTATATCCCATCCACTCCAAACATTTTCACTTTTAAAATCCTACTGGAATTATGTATTTTGATAAATCGGGTTTGTGGAGTGAGGAAAGCCCTCATCTCCTGTAGTATCCAAAGGATTTGTGGTAGTTGTCGACAACACCGTTCATGTATCCGGAGAGGAATTTCTCCTTTTCCTTGGTATTGACAACGAATCCGTTCAATGGGAACTCCTTATCACAGTGGACGCATCTGACATACTTGCAATTCTTGTTTGCCATGGGGCATGCTCTACATGCGATAGCCCTGGACTGGAAAAGACTGAACTCCTTTCCACAGTTCGGACATTTGAATCTGTGAGTGGAGGACAACAGCTGGGGTGTGACTCCCGCTCTTGCCATCTCAGGTGTAAGTGTCATTTGGTATTCCTCCTAATGACTGGGTATTATCTTACTAGTATAAACATAGTGGCACTTACAAAAACAATCAATTCGTCAGGTGTCGAACGTAGTCCATTTATCATATCATATACATTCAGAAATCATGGGATTACGTGAGATGGCTATGGGCTTCATATTGAAGCACAAGCTTTTGTCGAATCAGGTGCCAGAGGATCATCCTGCACCCTTGGAAGGTTGGATCTCAGTCAAGGCAAAGAAGACCATCAAGAAGAATCGCGAACTTAGAGATTGGGTGGGGGATAAGGACCTTACCGAGTTGTCACGCGAGGATTTCGAGAAATATCAATTGTTCCGCGTCAGAGAGCAGATGAGGTATGCGGAAGAGAACGTCCCATACTACAGGAATAAGTTCAAGGATGCAGGGGTTCGTCCCGAAGATATTCGCACGTATGATGATCTCACCAAGATCCCTCTCACTGAACCTCAGGACCTTGCAAAGGATTCACTTCTGTTCTACGGAGTCTCGGTCACGAAGATGCTGAGGGAGTTCACTACCACGGGTACCACCGGACACAGAAAATCCATCGGGTTCACCACAAACGACCTTCTCAGTAAGATCGACATCATCGCATCCGCATTGAAGGGTGTTGGAATGAAGAAGACGGACAGTCTTCATGTGATGTTCCCAATGGTCATAGCCTGGGATCCAAGTATCCTTCTGGTCACTGCATGCAACATATTGGGGTACGGATCGTCCGTTTGTTCCGATGTGGATATCGAGAAACAGATCGAATCCATCAAAGGAGCAGGGTCCACATATATCATCGGACTCCCATCGTTCATCTATCGTGTGACCACCTTGATGGAGAGGGATATCGATCTTAAATCCCTTGGAATCCGGAAGATCATCTCGACGTCAGAGCCTCTTTCCGAGAGTAGGAGACGGATCCTTGAGGATGCATGGGGTTGTAAGGTCATCGATGTGTGGGGCATGACCGAGTTCGGTCTTGCCTGTGCGATAGAATGCGATGAGCAGAATGGTCTTCATACCGATGAGGCCAACATGCTTCTGGAGATCATCGATCCGGAAACTGGTGAGCATGTGCCACCAGGTGAGAAAGGAGAATTGGTGATCACCGGATTGAATTCGGAGGGTACGGTTCTCATCAGATACCGTACACGCGATATGGCAGCATTGTTGGATCCGCCTTGTCCGTGCGGTATGAATTACAATAAGCGCTTGGTCAAACCATCCGGAAGGTTGGATCTACAGACAAAGGTCGGAATGGGTTATAAGGTGTATCCTGTATTGTTCGACGAGGCCATCTTCGTGGATGCAGCTGTTTTGGACTACACCTTGTACATTTCGAAGGAAGGTTACAAGGACGTTCTGACCTTTGAGATCGAGACCAAGAAACCATCCGAGGAATTGGAGAGGAAGATTGTGGAATCCGTATCATCGATCATGGAAATTGCTGATGGTATGGAGGACGATCTCATCGATATGCCTCGTGTAAGATTCATCGAATCAGAATCGGATGAGTACAAGGTCAAAGCCAAGAAGATCGTCGATCTTAGAGAAAATTTTGATTGAGTGGAGCTCTCCCACCAATCATTTTTAGTTTTTAGCGGCACTGATGACATTCCTCAGCATGTTGTCATCACGACATCTCTCGACGAATGTACCAGTGACTATGACGTCCGCACCTGCGAGCTTTGCGGTGATGGCAGCTTCGGGTGTGGAAATTCCTCCGCCAACGATCAGAGGTATCGAGATTTCGTCCTTGACTGCCTTAATCATCTCCGGCGAGATAGGTTCATCGGCACCGCTACCGGCTTCAAGGTATACGAATTCCATACCCATCAATTCGCATCCGAGCGCGTATGACACAGCAGTCTTAATGTCGCCCCTCTTCACAAGGTCCGCCTGTCCGACTTCTCCTACCTTCATACCGGGTTCGCATACGATATAGCCCATGGACATGGTCTCCACCCCGATCTTCTTGACGTATAGACTTGCAAAGGCCTGTGCTCTGATGACCAGGTTGAGGTCGTTGCTGTTGACTAGACTCATGTAGAACATGGCATCGACCTTGGAGGAGATTGCGTGAGGTCCTGCAGGGAAGTAGATGACTGGTAACCCTGTCGCCTCTTTAATCGCAAGTGCAGTCTCATCGAGGTTCTCTGTGGTAATTCCTGTGGAACCTCCGATCATGAATGCGTCTGTTCCGGCATTCTTACATTTTACAGCAATCTTTGCTGCATCCTCTGCAGACTGTTTGTCCGGATCCAGAAGGGTCATGTGAATGGGACCGTTCGCGATCTTGTCCATTATGTACTCTTTCACAGTCATTGCATCTCCATCCTGGTATCATCATAGAGCACTAGTTAGTTTATATAATTAAGTGGCCACTTTGTAACTATATTTCCTAAATGTTACAATATCATTGATCCTTTTTGAATACATGGTAGTGGCGTGAGAGTGATCCGTGTACCCTTTGAACGAAATGCGATTCAAGGGTCAATCTTTCGGAACCTATCGTGTGAGGGAGTACGACTCCTGCAGCCCCTCCTGGTCTGAGGACATCGGCGAAGGCATCCATCGCACGTCTGTAAATGCTGTCGATGGGTTCCCCTCCGGTGTGTGTGGATCTTCCGTATGGTGGGTCCGTGGCGACGGCATCCACTTGTCCAAAGGTGTCTGGCACATCCGATATGTCGATGGTTGCGAAGTCCTCCAGTTCCAATCCGTAGTATTCCATATTCTCTTGTGTGCCGACGATCATGTTGTCATCGAAATCGGAGATGATGGGCCTCATGCCCATGAATGCAGCCTCTATCGCCAATCCACCGGTTCCACAGAACGGATCCAGAATCGTATCTCCTCTGTGGGCTCCAGTAAGGTTAATGATCGCTCTGGCATATCTTGGGTGCAGGGATATCGGCGAGAAGAACGGTCTTTCTCCTACTTTCCTTGTTTCAAGGATGTTCCTGTCTATGTCTCTGACTTCTAGGAAAAGGTGCACGCGATCGCTCATGATCATATGGACTTCAAGATCTGGATCTTTCAATCTGACCCGGTTCTCCTCGGATAGTTTTGCACCGACCTTCCTGATGAGGTCCTGGGAATCTATCTCCTTCATCCTTCCTTCGAAACGTCTGCTCCTGATAGCGAACGAACCTTCCGGTAATTGGATGTCGTCTATGGGCGATATGTCGTGGGGGTCGAACGAACAAAGGTGTCTTCCAATCTTATGTGTCAGGGAGATTCTATCCGCGATATGGTCCACTGCACGTTCATCGAACGATGCGATAAGATATCCGGGGCCCTCGGATTTGATCTCAAAGGTTCCCGCTTCCGCCTCGATACATTTCTTGGCCTCGGCGGAACACATGTCCTTCAGTTCGCCGGACAGTTCAAAAAAATAATCGGGGCACATTGGCCCCAGATTGTGTTTTAGTCTTTAATACCATCTTCTGTGACTGAGTATACAGCCTCTCCCTCGGGGAGGTTGGGGGAGTCAACGAGTCTCGCAACTCTCTTTCCTGCCTTTCCTTTCCTGAGGTATATGCGGAATGTGGATGCGTGACCGACGATATGTCCTCCGATAGGTCTTGTTGGATCCCCGAAGAATGCATCCGGTTTTGCAGCGACCTGGTTGGTAACTGCGATGACGGCATTGTTCATCGTTGCGAATGTGAGCAGGTCGTGCATGTGCCTGTTGAGGACCTGCTGTCTCTCGGCGAGTGTTCCTCTTCCGACATATTCTGCCCTGAAGTGTGATGTGAGCGAATCCACAATTAGGAGCCTGATCTTATGGTCACGTGCGAGTTCCATGGCCTTATCGACGAGGAGAATCTGGTGCTGGGAGTTGAATGCCCTTGCCACATGGATCTTCCTGAGTGTCTCCTCCGGGTCTGCTCCTAGGTATCTCGCCATCTGTTCAATCCTTTCGGGCCTGAACGTGTTCTCGGTATCGATTATGACGACTTCAGAATCGAGCCCGCCCTGGTCTTCTGGAAGTGTTGCATTGACAGCCAGTTGGAAACATAGCTGGGTCTTACTACTACCGAACTCTCCGAACAGTTCTACGATTGCCTGGCTTTCGAATCCTCCTCCGAGGAGCTCGTCGAATGCCTTGGATCCTGTACTGAGTTTCAGAATCGATTTGCGCCTCTCGAGAATCTCGACTCCCGTCTCGAATCCACCGACGTCCGCGCACAGTTTGGCACCTTCGATGATGTCCGCTGCTTTCTTCTCTCCAATGTCACATTTCTCTGCGAGATCTGCAGGAGATGCTACGGCGATGGACATCATGTCGTTGTAACCCGCTTCGTGGAGCTTTTCTGCTATGGCTGGTCCTACTCCTGGTATGTCTTCAAGGGTTTTTTGATCGACCATTGTGAATCACCATTACCATCTAGTCCTCCGCGATATATAAGGTTAAAAGGGGGAGGTAAGTGAAAACATTTTGATGATTTTCTATACTGGCACTGTAAAAATATGAGTGAAAGTAGATTATTGTCGTGTAACTGTCTGTGACATGTGCCAGATACGTCCTGTATCATTATGTCCGATCTTTCAGTTTCCGTAGGTCCGAGAGCGGGCCGATTTGTCGCTGGATATGTTGTAACCTTGCAGGGTTCAACATGCCAATCTTTAAATGTCATGCGAGGATAGTGTATGCAATGGCCAAGAAAGTGAAGGTAAGTTCACACTCCTCTGGTAACGTCGTGAAGAAGGGCGTTTCCAAACCCAAGGAGGAGACTTACGAGTTCGTCCCTACGGAGTTTGACGAGAAGACATACATCAGGAATGACATCATCGGTACGAAGGTGACCCTCATCTTCTCTCTTGTCGCGCTCATTGCAGGATTCGGAGCCGGTGCGCTTTCCACACTCACCGGCAGTGCTGTTTGGGGATTCGTCTTGGTCGTAGTCGTTCTTGCAGGAATGACCCAGTTCCTTAAGCTTCTGGGATTCGATACCACTAAGGTCAAAGCCTCTTCGATGCTTGGAAATTATATCATCAGTGTATTCCTGATGCTTTGTGTCTGGACACTCATGATCAATCCGCCATTCGTCTGATTGGCGGTCAAAAATCATTTCCGCATTTCTCTCTGATATTCAATTCTCCCAAGGGTATCTTGGGTCGAGAAGCTCTGTCAGGAGGGAGCGGTCCACATACTCTATGGTCTCCTCATGATCCCTGATGGTCATCGTAGATGTGATCATATCCTTTCCAACACCCAATTGGGTGGCTTCCTTGACGATCATCATGCCTGCGTCGCGGAACGGTCTCTTACGTATGACCCTCCACCTTCCATCCAGAATGAATGGTGCACCGTAGGGGTTGTCCGCCCATACTTTGAGGAAGTTATCCGCATTGTTCACCCATGGGACCGGCCCTTCATGGACGTACGTTTCGGACAGTTCGTTGGTGGCCAATTCGAAGACGAAGATGACCTCTTTATTTGTGACTGTGTGTAGGGATCTGAGCGGATCGAAACCGTAGTGGTGTAACCTTTTCAATATAGCGGCCTCGGTCTTCCATATCTGTGAATGAAGGATGTCATCGAGGACCTTTGGACGTTTGAATGCCACGGATATCAGGGAGGATCCCCTGATTCCAAGACGTTCGCGGATAGTGTCCTCATCGAAAGGCTCCCTGGTATTGGGGAAGAAGAATCTCCTGTCGGGCGATTCCAGGTATCTTTTGGCTGCGGTGATGAATCTGGACAGTGTGTCGACGTGGACTGCGGATGCCACATTCCTTCTTCCGTCAACGGGATCGTAGAATATCATTGCAACACGGGAGAAGTTTCCTTCACCGTTTCCGAAGTTGAGTTTCACTCCCTCCTTCCATTCGGCAACTGCCTTCAGGGCATTGAGGAATCCGCCATAGTATAGGGTGATGATCTCGCAGAGGTATCCGGAGAACCCCCTAATGTTCGGTTCGGCACCGTATGTTCCGATACCTTTCATGAACTTCTTCATGAGACGCATCTCGTCGCGCATCTCGGGGCTGGAGTGTTCCAGGATGTATGCTGCGTGGAACGGTGTCCTGTCAACGGACGATTTGATCCTCTCCGCACTGGCGACGGCGAAGCATGGCACCATATCCACTTCCATCCCGTTGAAGACTCCGGATATGTATGGGTGTTCGGAGAAGCTCTTGTGTCCGTTGAGGATGGCCATGCCGACCTCTATGCCGAGTCTTTCCATATCCTTCACGGATGTTTCTTCCGGGAACATGATGAACATGTCGATGTCCGGGTCCTTGAGGTACGTGTCCTTTCCTATGGAGCCTGCGAACAATACCTTGGCATCGATCTCGTTATCAACCAGATATTCCTCTGTGAGTGCCTGAAGTTCCTTAGCGCTGGCTATGATCTTCTTGCATTCCCTCTTGTTGGGTTTGATCTCCAGGAGAATATCCGACTCTAGCGTCATCCGTTTCACCAATCACCTAACAGGTATAAACGGTTCACGTCTCACAGTGGCTCATTCTTCTTCGGGGAGGTCCCAGGCATCGTTCCATTCGGGTTTGATAGGGATCAATTGCTCTATGGATATCTCTTTGCCGAGGGTTATCCTCATCAGATCCTTCCCTGCAATCACCCTATGACCGGTGATACTTTCCGTCATGGCAGCCTGTTCATCCGGATCGTGTTTGAGGATCACTATACCCAGGTGTATGAATATGGTGAGTTCGGGTTTGATCCTTTCGATGAAACGGACTGCATCCTCTGTGCACATATGGTATCTTATGCGTTTATCATCGGGAGTGGTGATCGGTAGGAAAAGCACTCTTGTCCCTTCGTACTGGTCGGCGATATCATCGGAATATGCGGTGTCACTGACATAGGAGAACAACCCGTTCTTCGTATGGAATACGAATCCGACATTGCATGGGTCACTGTGATCCGCCCTTTTGATGTCGATGGTGGTCCCACAGATGTCCAACCTGTCACCTGCTTTGATTACTTCCACCTTCTCCTCGATATTGAGGTGATAAGGGGATATACAGGGTCCGAGCGGTCCATCACCTTCTATCACGCTCTTCGTACCGTAGAACGCACCTCTCTTGACCCAGCCTCCGTATGTCATGCCCTCTATGACGCTCTCCGCATCGGAGTAGTGGTCGGGGTGGCAATGTGAGACAACGACCGCATCCGTCTTTCTGAGGTCGTATCCGATCTGGCACATATTGGTCAATGCACCTGGTCCCGGATCCATGTGTACGGTCCCGCCATCTGTCTGAAAAAGGAACCCTCCGGTACTTCTGGCCTGGAACATGGTGGTGTGCCTGCCTCCGCCGGTACCTAGCAATGTTATCGTGGGTTCCATGGTTCGGTATCGCACATCGGATATATCGTGTTACGCTCCCACCCACTTATTAACCTGCACACCTTCCCCCATGTCATGTTGAAGGTAATCCGTGATGGGTGGATCGTTACCCAGAATGAGAAGAGGGAGATCGTTCGTGGAGATGTGGTCATCGATGGTGACAACATCGTATCCGTAGGAGGTAAGTACAATGGTTCCGCGGATGTGGAGATCGATGCCAAGGGCGATATCGTCATGCCCGGTATGATCAACACCCACACCCATGTCGCGATGAGTGTCATGAAAGGTGTCGTCGATGACCTGACATTCCAGGGATTCCTGGATAAGGTGTTCGAGATCGATTCCGACAGGACCGATGAGGACCTCACCGTCGGTACGAAACTCGGCTGTATGGAGATGATGAGGGGTGGAACCACCACGTTCGTGGACCTGTACTATTCCGAGGATGTCATCGCCAAGGCGGTCGAGGAGGCAGGCATAAGGGGCGTCCTCTGTTGGTGCACTCTCGACGAACAGTTCACCACTCAGAACGGTAACCCTGTGGACAATGCTAAGCATTTCGTATCGACTCATCAGGGTATGAGGAAGGTCATCCCTTCCATAGGTCTTCAGGGAGTGTACGTATGCGGGGAGGAGACCTGTATCCGTGCATCCGAGTTCGCTAAGGAGAAGGACATCCCCCTCAACATCCATGTATCGGAGACCAGGGGTGAGGTCAATAACCTGAAGAAGGACAAAGGCCTCAGGCCCGTCGAATGGTTGAACAAGATCGGTGCACTGGACAGCCACATGGTTGCCGCGCATTCCGCTTGGTTGACCATGAACGAGGTGCGTCTCATGGGTGAGGCAGGCATGTCCGTCGCTTTGTGCCCTGTCTCCAACATGAAGCTCGCTACCGGTGGTGTAGCACCAGTTCCGGAGTTCGTCGCAAATGGAGTCAATGTCTCCATAGGTACGGACAGTAATACATCCAACAATTCCTTGGACATGTTCTCCGAAATGAAAGTGTGTGGGTTGCTTCAGAAGTCCAGTAGGTGGGATCCGACCGTGACGCCTGCACAGCAGTTGTTGGACTTCGCTACGATCAACGGTGCGAAGGCGATCGGTATGCAGGATAAACTCGGTTCGATCGAGGTCGGGAAATATGCTGATATCGTGATCCTCGATGGAAAGGCACCCAATCTGAGGCCGCTCCTTCCCGAGAATATGGTCGCGAACATCGCGTACTCCGCATCCTCTCTGAACGTGAAGACCGTCCTGTGTCAGGGAGATGTGGTCGTCGATGATAGAAGGATCACGACACTGGATGTGGATTCCGTTCTCGATGCTTCCGAGGATGCATGGAGGTTCCTCTGTCAGAGGTCTTGATCTTTTTAGAAACTTGTTACCCGCACCCGAGGGTGCGGGATTTTTATTAATTTAAGGTGCCGGGGTCATCCGGCGTTTATCCGAGATCAGTCCCACTCGGTGATACCGTCGGTGTCGCCACCGAGGACGTCCTTGTGGAACACGGGCTCTTCGATTCCTTCGTTCTTCTGCTTGCGCCAATCCTTGTAGATTGCGATTGCCTTGGGCGAAAGAAGGAGGACGACACACATGTTGACTGCACCCATCGCTGCCATGAAGGTATCGGAGATGAGCTCCATGAGGAGGACATCGATGAGACAGGATGCGAATGCAACGATGATGATGACAACACGGACAACGTTGATGAGCTTTTCATCGTCCTTGATGAACCTCATGTTGGACTCGGACATGGTGTAGTATCCGACCATGGAGGTGAATGCGAAGACCAGGATGAACGCTGCAAGGATGTAGACCGCGGAGTCACCGATGGTAGCACGCATGACTTCCTGTACGAGGACGGATCCTGCGAAATCGGGGTTTTTAGCAAGAGTCTGCCATCCTGTGAAGGACAGGATTGCGAATGCAGTGATGGTACAGACGACAAGGGTATCGACAAGGACACCGAAGGACTGGATCATACCCTGCTTTGCGGGGTGCTTGACGTTGGCGGTTGCTGCGATGTTTGCAACGGAACCAAGACCTGCCTCGTTGGAGAAGACTCCTCTCTTGAGACCGTTCATGATAACGGTACCAATTGCACCTCCCGCGAAGGACTCTGGCTGGAATGCGTTCTGGAAGATTAACTCGACTGCAAGGGAGACTCCGCTGAAGTTCATGCAGATGATGATGATAGCGAAGAAGAACCATGCGAGTGCCATGAGGGGAACAACCTTTGCGGTGAACTTTCCGATCTTCTTGACTCCTCCGAAGAAGACGATAGCCGCTGCGGCTGCGATAATCAATCCGAACACGATATCGTTGTGTTCGAACTGGAATGCGTTACTGAGTGCTGCTGCACAGTTGGTAGCCTGGACTCCGACGAATCCTACTCCGAATGCGATGATTGTGAGGGCTGCGAGGACGATTCCGAGCTTCCTGCTCTTGAGTCCCTTGGATGCATAGTATGCGGGACCGCCGTGGTATCCTCCATCCTCCTTCTTCTCCTTGTAGAGCTGTGCGAGGACGGACTCCATGAAGGAGCTTGCGGATCCGATGATTGCGAAGATCCACATCCAGAAGATTGCACCGGGTCCTCCGAGAATGATCGCGTTTGCGACTCCTGCGATGTTTCCGACACCGATACGTGCTCCCATTCCGATACAGAACGCTTCGAACGACGAGACCTTCTTCTTGTCGTCGTCAGCGTTGATATTGGTAAGTGCCAGTTTCGAGGTCTCATCGACCTTCAGGATCTGCATGAACTTCAACCTGTATGTGAAGTACAGACCCAGACCGATGAGGAACACGAAGGCGACGTACCAGACGTACTTGTTTATCGGATTGAATACATCCGTTAAAACCTGAATGATATCTGCCATTTGTTTCACCTGAATTCTAGGTAGATCTTACATGTCCGCCAAAGTGCTGGCTATACGACATGGTATGACTGGGTGTCAGTTAGGCGTAGGGGTATTAATATAGATTCGCCTCATTTTTAGAGAATGTGTGTAAAAAATTACGATTATCGTAATGAATATACGATAATCGGATTGAAAAATGTGACGCTTATGATGTATGGCTATACCTGATTATGCCCATCACATTCTGATTTTCCCATCGCGCGATACGATTATCGTTGTCAGCGGGATATCCTTTCCGGATTCGGTAATGGCAGCCTGCATTTTGGATACGGTGGGTCCGCAACAGGGTACCTCCATCCGGACGACGGTGATGGATTTGATATCGTTCTTGGCAACTATGTTGTTGAGTTTATCCTGATCGACCTTTCCCAGTTTCGGACAACATATGATCTTCACACCGTCCTTGCAGTATTCATTGATGATCTCGGGACGTGTGAATGCGGTACAATCCGCTGCAACCAGTAGGCTTTTCCCATCGAACATCGGATTCCTTTCGGCGATCAACTCTAATTTGATAGGCCACTGAGGCCCACCGATCTGGGTCATAGGGGACACTATCGTATTCCCCTGCGTCTCATGGAACGATATCGCATTCTGTGGACACGCAGGTAGGCAATCCCCTATGCCGTCACAGAGCATATGGTTGGAGAGGACGGCCTTGCCACCGATAAGTGCCAATGCTCCCTCATGACATGCCTTTACGCATAGTCCGCAACCATCGCATCTACTCTCATCGATCTTGACGACCCTCATATCATGTCCCCTATACCCAGTCCCTTCACCTTGTTCAGGAACGCATCGATCTCCTTTCCGTCGGCCACGAGTTTCTTTCCGCCGACGAAGTAGACTCCATTGGAGATCCCTAGCTGTATCGATGCATCCATCAGTTGTTTCTCCGCCTTATCTCCAGTGAACATGCAGCAGATGTAGAACGCGACCTTCTTCGTAAGGAGTGTATCGTAATTCTCTCCGATGTATTTTTGCATGGCCTTTGATGTCCCTCCAGCGTGGACTCTGCTTCCGAAGATTACGGTATCGTATTCGGATAGGTCCGAGGGTGCGTTCTTGATGTCCATCGCGATTCCATTCGTAGCGTTGGCGATGTAACCGGCTACTGCCTTGGTGTTTCCGGACATCGATGCATAGAGGATCAACGTAGTCATGTTGGGTGAATCCGCTTGCTATGGTAAAAGGGATTCTGTCCTGCCAACAACCAATAAATCGCTGGGTGGGGATACCTCTTCCATGAGCATGAAGTTGGTGCTGATCAGACACGGCGAGAGTGTTTGGAACAAGGAGAACCTCTTCACAGGTTGGACCGATGTGGACCTTTCCGATACCGGGAAGAAGGAGGCTGCGGAGGCAGGTAAGGTACTCAAGGCGGAGGGATTCGATTTCGATGTCTGTTATGTGTCCTATCTCAAACGTGCCATTCACACACTCAATCTGGCACTTGAGAGTATGGATCGCGAGTGGCTCCCTGTGATCAAGAGTTGGAAGCTCAATGAGAGACATTACGGTGCCCTTCAGGGACTCAACAAGGCGGAGACCGCGGAGAAGTACGGTGAGGACCAGGTTAAGCTCTGGAGACGCTCCTATGCCATCCAACCGCCTGCATTGGAGGAGGATGACGAGAGGAACCCTGCATTCAACGACATGTATCGTAAGGAGGACAAGTCCCTGCTCCCATTGACCGAGTGTCTTGCCGATACCGTCGAGCGTGCAGTACCATACTACCTCGAGGAGATCGTTCCCAGGATGAAATCCGGAGAGAGGGTACTCGTGGTCGCTCATGGAAACTCCTTGCGCGCACTCGTCAAGTACATCGAGAACGTCTCCGACGACGAGATCGTCGGAGTCAACATCCCTACCGGGGTTCCGTTGGTCTATGAGTTCGATGATGATATGAGGGTCCTGTCCAAGAGGTATCTCGGGGACCAGGATGTCATCGCAGCCAAGATCAACGGTGTAGCCAATCAGGCGAAGAAGAAATGAACCCTACATGACGGCGGTCATTTTGGACCGTCGTCATGACAATGATTTGAAGAGCTTGGACACGCTGATCCTCAATTTCATGGTCCAAGTGCGTTTGGCGTATTCCGCACAACTGTACTCGGTACAGTGTTCAAGATCCTTCTCGAATGCATCGGACATCTGTTGTGCGATCTTCTCGGAGTAGATCATAACGTTGGTCTCGAAGTTATGGACAAGTGAGCGATCGTCCATATTGGCCGATCCCACGGAGCACAACATATCGTCGACCACGATGGTCTTGGAATGTACGAATCCGTTGTGATAGTGGTATACACGTACTCCGCTCTCCATCAGTCTGTTGGCCGAGAACAGGTTGTTCCAATACACGAAGAAGTGGTCGGGACGGTCGGGTATGATTATTCTGACGTCCACTCCGGATGCAGCGGCCAATGTGAGCTCATCCACGAGGGAGTCGTTTGGAATCAGATATGGCGTGTGGATCCAGATTCTCCTTCTCGCTGCTCTGAACATCTCGAGATATTGCAATTTTACAGGATTTCTCCATGCAACATCAGGGCCTCCGGATATCAATTGCATTCTTTCGTCGCCATAGTACTCGAACACGGATAGAGGCATCATCGTCTCGATATCGATCGGTTTGTCGGATTTTCTATTGGCATAGTTCCAATCCATGAGGAATCTCATGTTTATGGGGATGCTTCCTCCGCCCTGGATACGGACTCCCGAATCCCTCCAGTATCCGAACTCTCCTTTTCCAAGATATTCGTCACCGATGTTGAATCCACCGCAGTACGATATGTCTCCATCTATGATGGTGAGCTTCCTGTGGTTCCTGTTGTTCTTCTTTGGGCTGAATAGGAGGGTACCTACTCTATGGAATGTAGTGAACTCACCACCAGCTTCTTTGAAATCATGAATCGGTTCCAGAAGTTCTTTCTGGAATCCAAGGTAGTCTATGACCAACCTTACCTCCACACCTTCTTCCGCCTTCTCGGTGAGAAGGTCCATCAAATTGTTACCCAGATCATCGTTTCTGAGAATGAAGTATTCCAAATGGATGAATGATTTGGCGTTCCTTATGTCCTCGAACATCCTATCGAAGAATTCGTTACCGTCCGTATACAGTGTGATATCGTTGTTGTTGGTATAGATCGAACCGCCAAGGTTCTTGATCGCCCGTATGACTGTCAGTGTGGATTCGTCCAGGGAATTGACTTCACTCTCCATGAGGAACCTGTCGATCTTCTGAGCATCAGCTACGGTCTCGTCACTGAGTCCCTTGACCCTGAAGGTGTGTTCCGCGTAGAACGTCTGGCCGATCATGAGGTACGCTATGGTACCAAGTATCGGGAATGCCAGGAATGCGAACGTCCATAGGGGGATCTTTTCGGGGGTGGAACGCTCGGCGTACATCATGATGACGATCATAACCATTCCGAATAGTTGTCCATAGATCCTCCCCTCTATGAGGGTCTCGATGACGATTCCCATTGGGGCAGGTATTATGGTTCCCATTTAAAGTGATTATCGTTGTGCCAGAATCCTTGTCAATACTTCCCATAGATCCGGGGGAGCCAATGTGCCAACCGTGACAGTTCCTTGTATCCGTGTAATCAATAAATATGGCTGCCCGGATGGATATGTATGGACTTGGCAATCATCGTTTCAATGACCATCTCATTGTTCCTCATCTTGGATCCTTTTGCCAGTCTTCCGATGTTCATCTCGGTGACGGATGGGTTGGATGAGAAGACGATTCGCTCGTATGCCAATTATTCGGTGCTTGTGGCAGCGATACTGTTGTTGGTGTTCCTCTTCTTCGGAGAGGATCTGATGGGCCTATTCGGTGTGACCATGGATACGTTCCGTGTGGCCGGAGGAATCATATTCCTGATGATGGCGATCGAATTGGTGTTCGGAATGAAGTTGACCAAACAGGGTTCCTCCAAGGGTGCGGCATGGGCGATCATCGCATCCCCCGTGTTGACCGGACCCGGAGTCATCACGGCGGCGATCATATTCTCATCGGAGAACGGACTCATTCCCGCTGTGATCGCTAGCGTCGTTGCATTGTTGGTGACCTGGGTCATTCTCAGGATGTCATCGAGGATCATGCATGTGGTGGGCGAACAGGCCATGGGGATCTGTACCAAGATAATCGGTCTGTTCATCGCTGCGATGGGAGTTCAGAGCATATTCACCGGTACCTTGAATTGGTTCCAGGCCAACATCGACACCGTTACCAATGCGGTGATGATGGTGCTTTGAAAACAAGGAAAATGGTTTTTAAGGGGGTGATGCCAGGCATCACTCCCATTCCGTGATTCCGGACGTATCGCTGAGGATGTCCTTGGAGAATACGGGAGTCTCCTTTCCTGCGGCCTTCTGTGCACGATAGTCGTGGTACAGTTCCACGGCCTTACCGGCCAGTTTGAACATGACCAGACAGTTGATCACACCGCAGACCGCCAACAGGATGTCCACGATCGCGATGATCTCGTCGGATGCGTAGAAACTGGACAGGAAGACGATAGCCAACAGGATGGCGATGATCGCGTACTTGCCCTTCTTGTTCTTGGTGATGAAGGCAAGGTTGTTCTCACCGATGACGTAATCTCCCATGAGGCAGGTGAACGCGAACACGAATAGGAACAGGGCCACCAGATATGGTGCCGCTCCACCGATCGTGTCCTCCAACACATACTGCAGGAGGTTGGTAGCATCGAGGTCGTACGTTTTCTTGACATTCATGATGGTTTCGATGCTTCCGTAGGAGAGGATGACGAGTGCGGTGAGGGTGCTGATAACGGTATCGATGAGTACTCCGAGGGCCTGGGACAGACCTTGTTTAACGGGGTGCTCCACATCCGCCATGGAGGACACGTTGGTGATGGTACCGATGCCTGCTTCGTTGGAGAGGACTCCCCTCTTCATACCGATGAGGATCATCGCACCGAACGTTCCACCGATCGCTGCCGGTACGTTGAACGCGTACTGGAATATCATGACGAACGCATTGACGATTCCTCCAGCACTGAGTGCGATGGATACGACCGCGAGGACGAGCCACAGTAGTGCCATAGCGGGTACGAGCCATAGGGAGATGTTCGCAATCCTCTGAAGTCCTCCTATGATGATGCCTGCAGTGAGTGCGGTGAGAAGGATCGCGAAGAACACATTGTTGTACTCGAAGTCGAATGCTCCGCATAGTGCGTTCGTCATTCCGCTGACTTCCATGGATACGAATCCAACGATGTACATCAGGATCATCACACCTGCGACGAACATCGCTACGCGCCTCATGTTGAGTCCGTTGAGGATCGTATACGCAGGACCTCCGTGATACTCTCCGTCTTCTCCTCTAACCTTGTATAACTGGCCGATCGTGGTCTCGATCGCACTCGATGCCATACCGAGGATAGCGAAGATCCACATCCAGAAGATGGCACCGGGGCCACCGACAGTGATGGCCATCACGGGCCCGGTGATGTTCCCGACACCGATACGGTTACCCATACTGACACAGAAGACCTGTAAGGTCGATAGGGTACCTTTCTTGTGCTCCTCCTTGGAGAATGTTACCTTGAACATCTCCTTGAAATCGCGGATCTGGATCCCCTTCAGCTTGAAGGTACCGTAGAGACCCAGACAGACGATCAGGACCAACGGTATGTACCAGAAGTATTCGTTGATCAATTCCAGGATTTCTAACAACGACATGCAATTACCAGACATGTACCATGTTCGGAGTATATCATCGATTCGCATGTCTGGGTATATCATATCAAATCACTAACGATTGAGGAAGGGCGACAATCGATACTATGGCTCACCCAGCTTAGGGGTGGAAACCCTTGAACCAGAGCCTATTATATTCCCTTCTACGGATTACATACCATGAAGGTCGTGATCGTTGGTGGTGTTGCCGGAGGTGCATCCGCAGCTGCAAGGTTGAGAAGATTGGACGAGTCTGCAGATATCGTGATGATCGAACGTACTGGCTATGTGTCATATGCGAATTGTGGACTCCCATATTTCGTCGGTGGGGAGATCACAGATAGGAAGAGATTGACACTGCAGACGCCCGACTCGTTCCTATCAAGATTCAATGTGGATGTCAGGGTTAACAGCGAGGTCATCGCGATCGATCGTCCCGGGAAGATGGTGAGGGTATGTAACCTTGTAGATGGGTCCGAATATGATGAATCGTACGATCGTCTTATCCTGTCCCCCGGTGCGAGACCCATCATCCCGGATATGCCGGGGATGGACGATCCCCGGGTCATGACTTTACGTACAGTGGAGGATACGCTCAGGATGCATGGATTCATCCAATCCAACGCACCCAAAAGGGCAGTGGTATGTGGTGGAGGGTACATTGGACTGGAGATCGCGGACAACCTCCATGCACTCGGTATCGAGGTCACGATCGTTCAGAGGCCCGATCACGTGCTTCCACAGGTGGACAGGGAGATGGCAGCTGATGTGCACCACCATATCCGTTCCAAGGGTGTGGATCTGAGACTGTCGGATGCGGTCGTAGGTTTCGATACCGACGGTCCTTTGACAGTGCTTCTTCGTTCGGGAGAGAGGATCGAGACGGACATGTCCGTCGTGGCACTCGGTGTATCGCCGGATACGCAATTGGCGAAGGATGCGGGATTGGATCTCGGTATCAAGGGTTCGATCGTAGTGGACGAGCACCTCAGGACTTCGGATCCCGACATCTATGCCGTGGGTGATGCGATACAGGTGAAGAACGCGATCACAGGTGCATATGCCAACATCGCTCTGGCAGGGCTTGCCAATAAACAAGGTAGGATAGTAGCCAACAACATCGTCGGAATCGATTCCACCTATGAAGGAAGTATGGGTCCATCCGTGTTGCGTGTCTTCGATATGACCGTCGGTGCCACGGGCCTTACGGAGAAGCAGGCCAAGGATGCAGGGTACGATGTCGAGAAGGTCTACACATATTCCGCATCCCACGCTACGTATTATCCCGGTGCAAAGAACATGTCCGTCAAGACAATCTTCGACAGGAGTTCCGGTAAGATACTCGGTGCACAGATCGTTGGTTATGGCGGGGTGGACAAACGCATCGATGTCATAGCCACTGCGATACGTGCGGGTATGACGGTCTATGACTTGGAGGAGTTGGAACTGTCATACGCCCCTCCATACTCATCGGCCAAGGATCCGGTCAATTACGCAGGTTTCGTAGCGACCAATCTATTGTCCGGTTTGGTCAAGCAATATCATTGGGATGAGCTGGATGCCAGGGTATCCGATCCAAATATGACGGTAGTGGATCTGCGTACTTCTGCCGAATATGCGGAACAGCATCTTGATGGGGTATTGCACATCCCTGTGGACGAACTCCGCGAGAGGTTGTCCGAGATTCCAAAGAACAAACCGGTTAGTGTGTTCTGTCACAGTGGACTGAGGTCATATCTGGGATGCAGGATCCTGATGCAGAACGGGTACGATTGCAGTCATATGGCCGGAGGGTTCAGGTTCTACGCTTCGGTGGTGAAGGATCTCAATATCGGTTCTCCAGAGGACTATCCTTGCGGAATAAAGAGGTCATGATGTCCGAATCGTTGTCAGTCGGAATCCATTATATAAGTTAACGTCGATTATTTCCTAGTAAATTAATAGTTTAAGGAGATGCCAAGATGAGATTGGATGGAAAGGTAGCAATCATCACGGGTGCTTCCCGTGGAATCGGTTTCGCGATCGCAGAGGCGTATGTAAGGGAGGGTGCGAGGATCGCACTCTGCGGAAGCAGGCTGTCTTCGGCGGAGAAGGCCGTCTCCATATTGAGGGAGAGGTATCCCGATGCGGATATGTTGCCCATCGGTGTCAATGTGAACGATACCGAGGAGATCAAGGCGATGGTGTCCGCGGTCGTGTCCAAGTGGGGTAGGATCGATGTATTGGTCAACAATGCGGGAATAACCTCCACCAAGAGCATCTTGGAGATGACCGATGAGGACTTCACATCCGTCATAGACATCAACCTCGTAGGTCCGTTCAAGATCACACGTGAGGTAGCAAATGTCATGAAGGACAACGGTGGCGGAAGCATCATCAACACCAGTTCGATGGTCGGTTCATACGGCGGTAAGATGCAGACCGCATATTCTTCATCAAAGTTCGGTATCAACGGTCTGACCAAATCATGTGCGAAGGAATTGGGTCAGTACAATATCCGTGTCAATGCCGTGGCACCGGGTGCTGTGGCTACGGACATGGCCAAGGAGTTCACATCGGATAAGATGAGGCAATACCTCGCAATGATGACGCCTCTCGGAAGGATGGCGGAACCCGATGAACTCGCAGGTGCCTATGTCTATCTGGCATCCGATGAGTCTACGTTCACCACAGGAACGATAATCAATGTGGATGGCGGAATAGTGATGTGAGGTTTCCTCACACCACAATTCCCTTTCTTTCAATTCAATAGGATTGTACCAAGGTTGAGGTATGCCGCGAACGTCAACCACAGGATGTAAGGGATCAACAGGTACATCGAGATCCTGACGTTCTCCTTGTATGCAACATACATCATCACTGCCACTGCGATCCAAAGTAGCACGAGGTCTATGAACGCCAATGTCATGAATCCCCATGTGAAGTACAACGGGGTCCAGATGAAGTTCAGGACCAACTGCAATCCGAACAATGTGTAGAACAGCATGTTGTGGGATGTACGATACATCATCCAGATCGAGATTCCCATCAGTATGTAGAGGATCGTCCACATTATGGGGAACAGGATTCCGGGAGGGGATAGTGGCGGAGTCTTGAGGTCCGCATAGATGTCCATACTCGGTGCCGTGAGTCCGGATATCGCTCCTACACAAAGGCAGAACGCCACTGCCAGGATCAACATCAGGATGTCCTTCTTAGAGACTGTGAGGTCCATGATCCTTTCTCTGATTATGTGTATTTAAAGAAATACAGTTTACAAACTCCACTGTATATCCTGTAGGTACTATGGATTCCGTCACCCGGAATGATTGTTTCACAGTATCTGAAAAAATCTCTGGAGAAGGTATCCGTTGCCCGTAAGAATTAATGGCCACCTGGGGCGGCCGAGCTTACGGGTCTTATCTGGATGTTTGGTTATTGTTGTGGTTTGTATAATGTTTGTGGTTCATTGACCTTAACTCGCACAAAACACCAATTAGCCAAATTCCTGAGATGCTGGGAAAAGGTGGCCCCCACTCCCTGATTTGAAAAAACTGTCTGGCACTATTAACTAACTGAAAAAAAGAGAGCGGTTTTTACACCGCTAGTAAGGCGTTTGTCGAACCTATCCAATGTAACCAAAAGATTACGATAGGCGGGTCTTGTCAAAGTCTCTCAGTATCTTCATGGCATCGTTCATATCGTCCATGTTGATTCCGAGATACTTGTACGTGGTGCGAGTGTCATCATGTTCGAGGAGCTTCGAGATCGTTTCGAAATCATCGATGGTGTAGTTCTTTCCACTTCTGGATATTCCGAATGACCCCACTCTGAGGAATTTGTTTCCAATGTTTGACTGCACTATATCACAACCTGATGTTTCTCATGTCTGTTTTCGATGCCTTTCCTATTTTCCGACCCACCTTCCCCACCGGTAGCATCGTGTCCCTGGAATCCACAAACATGGCGTATTCCAGACCTGTGGGGCCTACATCCTCGATCAGATATCTGGCTGTTCCACCGTTATCCTTGAAAAGTCTCCTGACAAGGACCGAATCCGAAGTTATTGCAATGACGATTGCGTAGAATGATTCAGTTAATTCGCCACTGTAGATTGTGCATCTCCTGACATCTCCTGCCAGAAGACGGTCTTCCTGTGTTTTGTACGGGCGATACTTCATCTGTATCACCAGTCGTAGACAGCGTTGCGACCGAAGTATTTCTCAACATCCACCTCTTTGTCGAGGCCTTCTCTTCTGACGACTTCGAAGGAGATGAACCTCTTCTCGTACCCGCTGTCGATCATCCATCTGCCCATGGGGTCGAACATCACGTAGGAGGAGACCATGTCCTCGTTGTCCTCGAAGACGATGTTCCCGATGTCCTCGTGCCTGCGTCTGAAGTCGGCGAACTGCTCGTCCGTGATGGACCAGGTATCCGGGACATCGTCGTTTGCGTTTTTCAGGGTCAGAGCCCTGAAGCACTTGACACGGTCGGGATTTACCTTCTCGATGAAGGCTGTGAAGTCCTTCATCCAGCTCTTCCTGACCACGGTGATGTTGAGCTTCACCTTGATCCCGTGCCTGTGGGCCATGTGTGCCACATCGACTATGTTTTCGAGGTGTCCCCCTCTTCCCCTGCCGATGAGGATTTCGTCCTCCTCATCGACCGAATCGATGGAGAGACCAATCCAGTCGACCACGCCCTCCATTCTCTTCATCCAGTCCTCGGTCATCAGGGATCCGTTGCTCACTATGGAGAGCTTGAATCCCATGCCCTTGACCAGATAACACATCTGATCGAGGAAGGGATAAAGGGTCGGCTCTCCGCCTGCCAGATTGATCTTCTCGACGCCATATTCCTTCAGGAAGGTGAGGGTGTCGACCCAGTCAGCAGGCCTCATGTAGTTCTTGGTGAGGCACCTGTCGAAACAGTGCTCGCAGTGATAGTTGCACTTTCCGTAGATGTGGATGTTTGCAGACCTGAACTTCCTGACTGAGGTAGTCTCTGTTTTCATGATAACTGATTGGTTCTGTAAACTATAAAGTAAAATTCCTTGATAATAAAAATATAATTTTGGCTATTTACAGAAATGTGGAATAAGGTCCACAACATTACAATCATCATGTGGAACTCGGCAATCATTTTGTGCAATGGAATGGATGATTCTCTTCTTGATGTCGACATAACTCCGTTCAAGTACGGAACCGTTTCAGCGCACGATGTGAAGCCTATCCCAGAGAAAAAAATGTCGTATCTATACAACAGAAAAGGTTCTGACGGGAAGATAACGAACGAACCTAGGGAGAAAATTACAGTTAATACGCTCTTTGACTTTTTCCACCATCTGTTTGCACCGTATTCCACTGCGAATAGGTTCTATTTTGATTATGCTGTGAAAAAGAAAGACGATGGTACTTGCTGTGCGGATTATCAGGAATTTAGGTACTTTAAATT
The DNA here is from genome assembly GCA_015063185.1 of Thermoplasmata archaeon. Classification (GTDB taxonomy): domain Archaea; phylum Thermoplasmatota; class Thermoplasmata; order Methanomassiliicoccales; family Methanomethylophilaceae; genus SIG5. Next base: position 1,826 of record SUSY01000003.1, on the reverse strand, counting down.
GGAAACGGAGAATGATTGGGAGAAGGAAGAGAGGTGTCTCCTCGATGCCATCAGATTATTCAAGACCAGTCGTGTTGGGTTCGGGATTGGAGTTTTACCAGAAGGCGGCATTGCTGTCAATGATCTGTACCACTATGAGACTGATACTTGTTTGTGGATTTTGCCCATTTTCACATTGGACGAGAAAGAGAAGAAGGATTTTCAGAAGTTCTACAAAGAGTTCCGTGAATGGTATTTCCAGTGGAATTTTGGTAGCAAAGACCAGTTGACTTTGAAGATGCTCGACCTGTTCAGAAACGCCTACAGATGCAACGATGTGGAGACGGCTTTCATAGCCATCTCAGGTATATGGGAACTATTCGCTCAACAATTTCCTGAAGAAAACTCTCCCATCGGAGATAGTCTGAGTGAGAGAATTAGGCAGAGTGTTTCCCGTATGGTACGCAACGGTGGAGTCATAAGGGGGAAAAAACAGGCCAATCTTTACAAGAAAGTTTGGTATCTTTACAAGCAGCGCAGCATTATCATTCATAAAGATAAAGATGAGGTCTTTGACAAGGGATGTGTGCCAATGGCATTTGACATCACCAGATGTCTTATCCTAAAACTATTCTATGCAAAGGATAGGAACGTCGAGGACATTGTCCACAACTTAGAATACTGTGAAGAAGACAATGCTGCTTACAATGTGGACTCTGTCAGGTGGACCCCTGCTAGTGAGGATTTGATGGATAGGATATTCGTTCCTGTCAGGTCCACCGGAGGACAAACCTGCCCTCGCGCTTAATCCTGATAGCTTTCCTGCGTTTGTCAATCTTGCCCTTGGGTGTATAAGCATCAACCAGTTCAATAACGCCGGCATCTAGAAGTCTATTAATGTGGTACATCACTGCCTGTGGTTTCATATCAAATTGACGGGCAACATCTGCATTGCAGACTTCATGACGTAAATCCTGTTCCTCAGCAATGAACCTTAGCATATTCAAAGAGAGTTCTCCGAGATGTTTGACATCAGGTATCTTTGGAGACGGAATCGTGACCAGCAGATCCCCCAATGGTTTATCCTCAAATTTGCGCCGATCCATCATGTAATATACTTCAGAATTCATGAAGAACGCCGTGTTGCATGCGGCGGCTGACATAAGATTGGTGCCGTTGGTTATATCGACAGAGAATTTGGCTTTTCTATCATCCTCGCTGTATTTTTCATAGACATCGTAAATGGTATCCACGATATTGAGGAAATCGAATGGTTTAATTACCTTGGATTCACACGCATACCCCATTTCCCCTAACTTTTTTTTCAGGGCCTCCGTGGTTTTCTCGTAAGCGCGATCCTCTGAAATGCTGTATAAAAGAATGACCCTGTCGATTGCGTTTGGTATCGCTTTAACTGTATTCAGAGTTGGATCAGGTTCTCTTCCGGCAAAAGCGAGGTGTACATGCATCGTAAAACGAATTTACTTTATGATATAACAAATCTGTTTTCATTCTTGGCGATTCTTGTATTCAATTGCTAGACAGGTATTCATAATCACTTCTTTGACAAGACATAGTAAATCGTGACATCTTTGCGCGAAATCCCGTTCTGTGATATAGCCGACTTCCCTGTTTGACTTTTTACCAGTGTCTTCTACGGTCAATGACACTCCGGAATGAATGATATGATGTCTCAGCGTGTCAATCTTTACGGCCTTGGGAACCTAAATCTGCGGAACGTATGACTACACAGTTGTAGTACTACATTTTCCTAATCTTTTGTTTATATACTCTATATAAAGAATATTTAAATCAAAGGTATTAAATATGTAACCTTACATATAGGT
>SUSY01000002.1 GCA_015063185.1 Thermoplasmata archaeon | reverse complement strand
GAACATCCTAAGTCGTGGCCTTGGGGCAGCAAGGCCCGGTCCGACATGAAACAGACCGAATGAGCGAACAATCCGACAAGGACTGCGAGCACTTTCGACGTTACCCACACGAAACGTCGAAAAGCCATAAATAGAGTAAACAGATAGACCCCTTGCTCTACAAGAGCCGATGAATAATGAGGACCTTTTCGGAATTCCTCATCAAGAGGCACGAATGAAGAGGTCTGAAAGAGGTAATTGAAATGTCTGTATACGTCAAGTTCGAAACACCCAAGGAGCTTTCCGACAAAGCATACTCCCTCGCAGAGATCGCCCGCGACGGCGGTAAGATCAAGAAGGGAACCAACGAGGTCACCAAAGCTGTCGAGAGAGGAGACGCAGCAATCGTCATCATGGCAGCAGATGTCGAGCCCCCAGAGATCCTCGCACACATCCCCGCACTCTGTGAGGAGAGGAACGTCGCATACGTCTACGTCCCCAGCAAGGCAGAGCTCGGTAACGCTATCGGACTCGAGAAGCCCACTGCATCCGTCGCAATCACCGATGTCGGAAAGGGAAAGGCTGTTTGCGAAGAGATCGTCGCCGCTGTCAAGGCACTCAAGAACTGATTCCGGAGGGATCTGAATGGTAGACGTTGACAGCATCCCGTCCGAGGTCGTCGAGATCATCGGAAGGACCGGAATGACCGGTGAGGCAACTCAGGTCAAGGTCAGGGTCCTCGAGGGACGCGACAAGGGAAGGATCATCACCAGGAACATCATGGGCCCCGTCAGGATGGGAGACATCCTCATGCTCCGCGAAACCAGCAGAGAGGCCCGCAAGCTCGGAATGAGGTGATTCAGATGGCAGAGAAGAGAACCTGTTCTTTCTGCGGAGCCGACATCGAGCCCGGAACCGGAAAGATGTACATCAAGAAGGACGGAACCGTCCTCAACTTCTGCACCAACAAGTGCTACAAGAACATGATCGAGCTCAAGCGCGTCCCCAGGACCACCGCATGGACCGAGAAGTTCGCAATCGAGAAGGCAGCACGCTTGAAGGCCGCAGAGAAGAAGGAGTGAATTCCATGGAGAGAACTTACCTGATGGTCAAGCCCGACGGTGTCCAGCGCGGCATCTGCGGTGAGATCGTCTCCCGCTTCGAGAAGAAGGGTCTGAAGCTCGTGGCCATGAAGCTCATGGTCATCCCCAAGGAGGTCGCAGAGAACCACTACGGAGAGCACAAGGACAAGCCTTTCTTCCCCTCCCTCATCAGCTACATCACTTCCGGACCTGTTCTGGCAATGGTGTGGGAAGGAGAGAGCGCCGTTTCCGTTTGCAGGAACATGATGGGTAAGACCAACCCCAAGGAGTCCGCACCCGGAACCATCCGCGGCGACTTCGGAATGCAGACCGGTATGAACATCATCCACGGATCCGATTCCGTCGAGTCTGCAGAGAGGGAGATCTCCATCTTCTTCAGGCCTGAGGAACTCGTTTCCTACGAGAAGACCATCCAGTCCTGGATCTACGAGTGATTAATTATTAAACACTCCAAACCCCTTACCTTATTTCATATAACCCACTAGAGGTGTTTCTCATGGCGATCAGGCAACCTGTTGTTTCGGTCCTCGGACATGTGGACCACGGAAAGACAAAGCTTTTGGATAGGATCAGAGGCACCTCGGTCCAGGCGCGTGAGGCGGGAGCCATCACGCAACACATCGGTGCCACGGAGGTACCGATCGATCACATCTACAAGGTGTGCGGAAAACTGATTGGTAACAAGAAGTTCGACGTTCCCGGACTCCTGTTCATCGACACCCCCGGACACCATTCGTTCATCACGCTCAGGGCCAGGGGCGGTTCACTCGCGGACATCGCCGTACTGGTCATCGATATTAGGGAAGGTCTCATGCCCCAGACCATCGAATCCATCAAGATCCTGAGGCAGTACAAGACCCCTTTCATCATCGCACTCAACAAGGTCGATACGATCCAAGGTTGGGTCTGTGAGGAGGGCAGGCCGTTCGTCCTCTCCGAGAAGATGCAGCAGGCCCACACACAGGAAGCGTTCAACGAGAAGTTGTATGCGGTAATCGGGGATCTCTCCAACGAGGGCATATACGCCGATAGGTACGACAGGATCGACGATTTCACCAAGACCGTAGCACTCGTCCCCATCTCCGCCAAGGAAGGGGAGGGAATTCCTGACCTCCTTCTGATGCTCATCGGATTGGCACAGAAGTTCCTCGAGCAGCAGTTGGCCCAGGAGGAGGGCCCCGGAAGAGGAACAATCCTCGAGATCAAGGAGGAGAAGGGACTGGGAAAGACCCTCGATATGATCCTCTATTCCGGAGTGATGAAGCAGGGTGATACCGTAGCACTCGGTACCAGAGGTGCACCCGTCGTCACCAAGATCAAGGCGATCCTCAAACCCAGACCGTTGGACGAGATCATGGATCCCCGTGACAAGTTCGAGAGGGTCAAGGAACTCCATGCGGCAGCAGGTGTCAAGATTTCATGTCAGAATATGGAGGGAGTCATAGCAGGTGCACCGCTCCGTGTCGTCAAGAACGAGAAGGACCCCTCCATCAAGGAGATGACCGAGGAGGCATCCATCAAGATCGATCTCCAGGACGACGGGGTGTACATCAAGGCCGATGCGATCGGTTCGCTCGAGGCATTGGCGTTCGAGGCCAAGGCAGCGGGAATCCCCATCCGCAGGTACGGTATGGGTGAGATCACCCGTAGGGACATCCTCGAGACGGACGCTCTTCGCGGCGATCCTCTCAACAAGATCATCCTCGCGTTCAACGTCAAGACCTCCAAGGAGGCCGAGGCGGCGTTCGAGGAGAGCGGACTCAGGATATTCTCCAACGATGTCGTCTATCGTCTCATCGAGGAGTACCAGGAATGGTTGGACGATTCCAAGAAGCAGAACGATTCCGATAAGAGGTCGGAGTTCCCGTTCCCTGCAAAGTTCACCATCATGCCCAACTGCGTTTTCCATGCCACCAAGCCTGCGATCGTGGGAATCAGGGTGTTGTCCGGACGTCTCAGACCCGGACTGCGCCTCATCGGTGATGACGGTCGTTCACTCGGAAGGATCCGCAGTCTCCGTGACGGGGAGGATGTGGTCAAGGAAGCGACACAGGGTGACGAGGTCGCCTGTGCCATCGACGATATCACCATCGGTCGTCAGGCCAAGGAGGAGGACATCATCTATGTCGATATCCTGGAATCATCCATCAAGGAGTTCCAGAAGTTGGATCTGAACGAGGATGAGAAGATGACCCTCGAAGAGGTCATCGAGATCAAACGTAGGGACGACAAGTTCTGGGGCATGTGATTATGGTCGTAGAGATCTCGGATCCGCACAATATGATGAGGGAGACCTCCAATGTCATCAATGACCTGGAGGAATCCATCAATGTGGATCTGGGCCTCACACCCATGGATTTCAATCACATCCTGATATGTGGTATGGGTGGTTCCGCTATCGGTGGCGACATCGTGGCCGATTGCTTGTACGAGCATTCTGATGTGCCGATATCGGTCATACGTTTCCCGGAACTGCCCGTATGGGCCAACAAGGACGTTCTGGTCCTTGTGAGCAGCTATTCCGGAAACACTGAGGAGACCCTTTCCGTCTATGATCAGGCCATAGCGCGTGGATGCAAAGTCATCGTCATAACCTCCGGGGGGAAATTGGAGACAAAGGCCATCGCGGACTGTGTTCCATTGGTCAAGGTCAAGTCCGGGCTTCAACCTCGTAATGCGGTCGGTAACAGTATCGGATTCATGCTCAATGCCATTTCATCCATCGGTGGCCCCGACATCTGTGACGATGTCAGGAGAGTCATCCCTTCTCTGAAGAAATATGTTGCATCTCTGGCACCTATGGACGGTGTCCCTAGGGCAATCGCGGGGGAGATATCCGGATCTCTGCCTGTGATCTATTCCTCGTATTCGCTTTCCGCTATTGCCGGAAGATGGAGGGCACAGTTCAACGAGAACTCCAAGATCATAGCATTCGACGGTCATCTTCCGGATACCAATCATGGTGATTTCGAGGGTATGGTGGAAGGTGTCGACATCAAACCCATCATCCTAGTCGAAGAGGAACAATCCAAATCGATGAAGAAGATCGTGACATCCACGATTGCGACAATCAGGGAACGTGGATTGAAACCATATGTGGTCCGCGTCTCCGGCAAGACCGTCTTCGAAAGGGAGATGAGGGCGATGATGTTGGGTGATTTCATCTCATTGCATCTCGCATTCTTCAAGGACATCGACCCTTCGGATATCTCGTCCATATCGTCACTGAAGAAGATCCTTTCCAAGAAGCTCGGAAGGAAGAAGAAGGTTAGTAAGTCCAATGGCTAATCCCATCATCGTTATATGGGATACCACCATAGTGAACACAGAAGGGATCTTATGCAGGATGGTTGCACAGTCATTCTCCCCACGTACAATGAGGAAGCCAATATTGGCGAGATGATAGATGTTCTCAGGGACCTTTACCCTGATTTCCATGTTCTTGTGATGGATGACAATTCGAAGGACGGGACTCAGAGGATCGTCTCGGAGAAAGCCTCATTGGATGATAAGGTCAGATTGTTCGTTCGCGATCCTAACGATAAGGGCTTGTCCGCAAGTATCTTCCAGGGCATCCAGGAGACCAAGACGAGGTATTTCATCAACATGGATTCGGATTTCCAGCACCCTCCGTCCGCGTTGAATGGTATGTACCAACAACTCCTTGGTGGAGCCCAGTTGACCATCGGTGTAAGGAAGGACAGGTCCAACCTGTCATCGTTCGGAAGGTGGGTGGGATCATGGGGTGCACATTACCTCGCCGCGTTCACCCTAAGGATGCATGACAAACAGATATCGTCCGACATCATGAGCGGGTTGTTCGGCGGAGACACCGAACTCATCAAAGGTGTCATTGAGGAACATGGCTCAGAATTCCAGATGAAGGGATTCAAGGCGTTGTTCGATCTGATGAAATACGTTCCCAAGGACCTCAGGATCGAGGAGTACCAGTTCGAGTTCGGAGAGCGTGCGGGAGGAGAATCGAAACTTTCCGGCGGGATCATTGTCGCATTACTCATGCAGTGTGACGGATGGGGACGTTTCTGCGCACGTATCGCTAAGGCAATTTTGGACTGAGTCGACGATCCATACCGAATACGGTCATATCATGCGCCTTCTCTATGATGTGGTTCCGTCCACCGGTCGACAGTATAGCTCGCTCTGTCTTTGCCAACATATATAAACTATGTGCGGTTAGCCAGGACTTACAGGTGTTCAAATGGCAGAATACAAAGCTGTTGTTAATGACAAGAAGACCGGTAAGTCCTACAACATGACCGTTACCGGCCACCACGCGAACTCTCTGACTGGCAAGTGCGTCGGAGAGATTATTGACGGAATCTTCGTCGGACTTCCCGGATACAAACTCCAGATCACCGGCGGATCAGATGGAAACGGAACTCCTATGAGGAAGGACCTTCCCGGAAACAAGAGGAGAATGCTCCTCATGTCCGAGGGACTCGGATTCCACGAGAAGTACCCTGGACAGAGGAGAAGGGTCGCAATCCACGGATGCGCAATCTCCGAGAAGATCGTCCAGATCAACATGGCCGTCACCGAGTACGGACCCAAGTCCATCGAAGAGACCATCGCAGAGCCCTCGGAGTAATCCGATGAAAGTACCCAAGCAGCCCGAAGTCAACATCGGGATGATAGGACACGTCGATCACGGTAAGACCACGCTCACCAGAGCACTCTCTGGCGAGTGGGCTGACCGTCACTCCGAGGAGGTCAAGAGAGGAATCTCAATCAGACTCGGATATGCAGACGTCGCGTTCTACAAGTGTCCCAACTGTGAGGGGGCAGCCGCATACAGCACTGACAAGAAATGTCCCAACTGTGGTGCGGATACCGAGTTCCTCAGAGCAGTGTCCTTCGTGGACGCTCCCGGTCACGAGACACTCATGGCCACAATGCTCTCCGGGGCTGCCCTCATGGATGGAGCGATCCTTCTTGTTGCAGCCAACGAGAAGTGTCCCCAGCCTCAGACCAAGGAACATCTGATGGCACTCTCGATCATAGGAATCGAGAAGATCATCATCGTTCAGAACAAGATCGATATCGTCACCAGGGAACAGGCGGTCGAGAACTTCAAGCAGATCAAGGAGTTCGTCAAAGGTACCATCGCCGAGAATGCGCCTATCGTCCCCATCTCCGCGAACAGTGGGGTGAACATCGATATGCTGATCAAGACTATTGAGGATCACATCATTTCCTCTGTCAAGAGGGATGTAGATGCACCTGCACTCATGCATGTCGCAAGGTCCTTCGATATCAACTCCCCCGGTACGTCCCCCAAGGATCTCAAGGGCGGAGTCCTCGGAGGTTCCCTGATCCAGGGTACCCTGAAGATCGGTGATGAGATCGAGATCGTTCCCGGTATCAGGACGGAGGTCGGCGGAAAGACTGTCTGGCAGAGACTCACCACGAAGGTGACATCGCTCTTCGCCGGAAGCAAGTCCGTCAAATCCATTGGCCCCGGAGGACTCATCTCCATCGGTACGTCACTCGATCCCTCCATCACCAAGTCCGATGGACTCACCGGACGTATGGTTGGAATTCCCGGACAGGTGCCTGAGGTGGCGCACGACTTCACAATGAAGACCGTGCTCCTTGACAGGGTCGTAGGTTCATCATCCGATCTCGAGGTCGATGAGATCAAGTCCAACGAGATGCTGATGTTGTCCATCGGTACCGCTACCACTGTGGGTGTCGTCAAGAACGGTAAGGCCGGAAAGATCCAGGTCGTCCTGAAGATTCCGGTATGTATCGTCAAGGGACAGAGAGTGGCCATTTCCAGAAGGATCTCCAACAAGTGGAGACTCATCGGATACGGTATCATCGAGTGATTCGGTATGCAGACCGTCGTTCTCGACACAAACGCTTTACTAATGCCTTTCGAACTGCGTATCAATCTTGATTACGCAGTTCGTGACCTTCTTGGGGATGTACGTTTTGTCGTCCCCGGACCACTGATCGGTGAACTGAAGCACCTCAAGCACAAGTATGCCAACGCAGCGTTGGACCTTGCGAGGAGATACACCATAATCAAGACCGATGCCACAGGTGACGCTTCCGTCATAGAATTGGCCCTTCGTGAGAACGCATACGTCCTGACCAACGACAAGTTGCTCAGGAGTAAGCTCAGAAAGCACGGTGTTCCCCTCATCTATCTTCGTTCCGGAACCCATCTAGTTCTGGAGAGCAGGCCTCTCGTATGAGAGTCTTATATCCCAGCAGATTCATTTATCCCGAAGATGACGAAGCATGGGGACATCACGGACATCAGGTGGTTATTCACCGAGGCCAGGAAATACAAGTACATCTCCTTCGACATCTATGACACGCTTCTGTTGAGACCCTATGTGAAACCGAGGGACCTCTTCAAACACATCGAGAAATTCTCCAACGCTCCAGGGTTCGCGAAGGAGAGAATTCGTGCGGAACATCTGGCAAGGGACAAATGGTCAGGAGAGACGACCTTTGCCAACATCTATGAGACGATCGACCCGAAGTATGCACATCTGAAGAGGACGGAGTTGGAGTTCGAGATGTGTGCATTCTGTCTTCCCGAGGTCAGGGACGCATTCAATGCATTATGCAAGAAACGTGAGGTCTATCTCATCTCCGACATGTACCTTCCGAAGAGGTATCTTGAACATCTTCTCAAACTGTGTGGATTGGAAGGGTACACGGACCTGTACGTCTCATGCGAACACAATTGCAACAAGCATTCCGGAAACCTATTCAAGAGGATGTTGGCCGAGAAGAGGATACATCCTGACGAGATCATCCATTTCGGTGACAACAAGCATTCCGATTATCGTGTACCAAGGAGTCTCGGAATATACTGTGCCAATGTCAGACGTCCAATAGACAACTATCTAAGAAAACACCCTTTGATCCATAAGTTCTATCTGGCCAATAGATCTGTTGAGAGATCGATGATCGTATCTCTGGATATGATCCACTCCTATGAGAAAGGTAACGATTTCTGGTATGATGTCGCATATAGGTTCGGTGGGCCGTTACTCTTCGACTACATGAGGTTCATCGAGAAGAATCGTGATAAGGACAGTACGTTGTTCTTCGTCGCCCGTGATGGGTACAACATGAAACAGTATCATGATAGGAACAGTTTCGATGAGAGTCTGTACATCTATGCTCCCCGTTTCCTCAACATACTCATAGGTTCCAATTACAAGAGTTACAAAGGGTATCAGGAGGTCCTTGTCAATTACTTCTACCCGGATTTTGAAGGCGATCCATACACTTTCTTCGAAGAGAACAAAGTGGAGATAAAGAAAAAACGTAAGGATTTATTCAACAAGTATGCGAAGACACTGGGAGAATACGATAACATATCCATCGTGGATGTGACAACGATGAAATATTCCTCACAGAAACTGATCTCCGACATCTTTCCCGATGCTAAGGTCGAAGGTCTGTACTATTTCATACTGAATGATGATCCCAACATCGAGCACAAAGGGTATCACACACGTGATAAGACCATCAAACTCTGGGACAATGTGAACCTCACGGAGTTCTTCCTCTCCAGTCCTGAACCTCCTATAGTCGGCATATCTTCCGAAGGTGAGCCCATATTCAAGGATGTCTGCGAGGAAGAGAGACAGAGGTTGGATATCTACGAGCATGTGACCAACGGCGAACTGGCCTATTCTGATATCGTGAAAGACCTGTTCCCGGACAGGATGATCGATCTCGGATACAAGAACATAAAGGCCTGGTTGAGAGTCCTCGCATCCCCGTTGTCACCCAAGACCAGGGCAGCCCTCGCTGCTATGAAGTGGCCAGTGGATGCGAAGCATGAGAAGTATGTCAGCATGGTCTATCATCCTAGGGATACATGGTATCATCTCACAAAGACCCTGACGGATGCATATTACTATCTTGGTAAGCATCTGAAGAAATGATCCTGGTAGGCACAATCCTATTGAATGTCCTCGACCATCAACGTTCATGGCCTCAGAGATGCCCGGACTCTTCACAAGGAAATACGTGGACTCCTTCTTCGATTCATTGTTCTCCAAGGATACCAAAGGTAACAAGGGAACGTTGACCATATTGAGGGAGGCCCTGAAGGAATTCTCTTCATCGGAAACGGAGGAGAATGCATCCGTCATCTATCGCACGTTCAGGAACTCGTATAGGTTGTCGGGGGAGGCCGATCTCCTCGGTCTGATCGAGTTGATGCATGCGTACGAGAAACGTGCCGACAAGATGGTGGACAGTCAGAGGGACCATTACGTACACTCCATCAACGTGTTCATTCTCGGTCTTTCCATATACGCATCGTCCAAGAGGTTCAGGGATGCATTCACGGATCATAGGACGGACATCTCTCTTGAAAACACGGACGAGGAGTTCCTGTACGTTTGGGGTCTGGCATCCATGTTCCATGATATGGGGTATCCCATAGAGATATCCTACAACAAGATCAGAAGGTTCCTCAGGTCCGCATGTTATCGTGAGGATTCGAAGATCACACCGGTACCTATGATCAGGGGGATGGAGGACCTGATGGTCCATCACGATGGTCAGGATTCCCTTGAGATGATGGCTGACAGGATCTCTTCCATCCTGGGCATTCCGTTGCAGGATGCAATCTCTGCTCTGAAAGGGTATGAGGATAACATGTATAGGACATGTTTCGTCGATCATGGGTATTTCAGTGCACTCATGTTGATGAAATGGATGAGCAACATCCATGGTCAATACGGTAAGGATGCCATCGTACCCGTAGTGGAGGGAGCATCCGCAATCCTGATGCACAACTTCCACAACCACACGTTCACAAGGGAACCGTTCAATCTGGGCCCTTTGTCCCTGGATTCAGATCCAATCTCCTATCTGTTGATCCTCTGTGATGAGCTGCAGGAATGGAACCGTGTCGCATACGGTGCCACTGTCAAGAGTGTCTATCCATCCAAATCCAGATATGTGATCTCTGATGATGGGATGTCCATAGAGTACAGGACCTCGTCCATAGCAATGTCGGAATCCTTCCCCGAATCGAAGGGTAAGACATTGAACAGGTTGTTGAAGGTGGAGGAGCTCTTCCCGAACGGATTGGATATCGTATGTACCTGTGAACGTTCGGCAGAATTGTTCCTGAAAGGTTCCGACATGATGGATCCGGAGATTCCCGCATTCTTCATAGACAGGATCGAGGAGGTCGCGATGGCCATCCATGATGATTATGTGAGGAGACGTAAGGAGGAAGGTCAGACCGAATACGGTAGTTGGGATAACCTCCGTGACGATCTGAAGCTATCCAACATCAAACAGGCCTACGGATACTTCGACAAGATCGTTGCGATCGGATGCGTCATGTCCCAGGATGGTGATCCAGATACCGCGATGGACGAGCTCTCCGAAGGCGAGGTGGAGTTCCTTTCCATATTGGAGCACGACCGTTGGGTCACCGAGCGCAAGTCCAGCGGTTGGGTGTACGGTGAGAAGAAGGATTCAGATAACAGGATCTCCCCATACATCGCACCTTGGGGCGTCATACCGGAGAGCATCAGGGAATACGATCGCGAAGCGGTGAGGAACATGATACCCATCCTCAGGAGTATGGGTATAACTGTACACAGACAATAGAATAGGATATTGTTTTTAATGAATACGTCCCTACCATCCTTGGATATCATGGCCCAATCTGCAGATTCCACATATCAGGTGTTCATCAGTCATTCGTCCGACGACAAAGGTATCGCGAGGGACCTTTGCAACAATCTCGAAGCCGCAGGTTTCAAGTGTTGGATCGCTCCGCGTGACATCCCTGCCGGAAGTATGTACGAAGAGGGGATCATGAACGGAATCTGCGAATGCCCCGTATTCGTATTGGTATGTACAAGTGCCATCAACGGCTCCACCTTCGTTCCCGACGAGATCAATGCCGCCAAGAGGCGCGATAAGATCATCATTCCTTTGATATTCGAAGAGAAGCTCATGTTCCCTCCTGCATTGGAACTCCTTCTCAGCAGATACCAGTGGTTGGATCTTTGGGAATACGAGAATCTCATGGCATCCATGCCGATAATCACCAAGAGCATCTCCGAGTACGTATCTCCCAGGGCAGTATCCACGGGATCTAAGAGGTCCCTCAAGCGTTCCACCGAGAAGGCGATGGGTCCGTCCATCCAGTCCAGCAGCGTGAAGGTCGATCCGAACGGTATCGATGCACAGGTCGCAGAGGCTAAGAAAGGCGATATCTGGGCCCAGTACACGGTGGCAAGGATGTACGGTTCCGGTTACAATGTCAACGAGTCCTATGGCGAAGCGGTCAAGTGGTACAAGCTTGCATCCGACAACGGACACCTGATGGCACGCAGTGTGCTTCACAGTCTCGTACCATCCGAGAAGGACGTATCCGACGAGGAACTTGCGGAATGGATGACCGAGAACGCCGAGAGATTCATCTCGAAGGCGGAGGAAGGTAACGCCATCGCACAGTGCGATACCGGTTGGATGTACCAGTATGGGAAGGGAAGGAAGCAGTCCTACATAGATGCAGTGGTGTGGTACAAGAAGTCCGCACTTCAAGGATATGCGAGGGCCCAGAACATCATCGGTGTCATGTACCAGAACGGCCAGGGTGTCGAACAGTCCTACGACGAGGCGGTCAAGTGGTATAAGAAGGCCGCAGAGCAGAACTATGCAAGGGCACAGTATCATCTGGGACTGTTGTGTGAGAGCGGTGACGGTATCGAGCAGTCGTACATCACCGCATCCGAGTACTACACGCGTGCTGCGAACCAGGGTCACCCCATGGCGCAGAACAATCTCGCTTATCTCTATCAGAACGGTCTCGGTGTGGAACAGTCCGAGGCATCCGCACTCACCTGGTACAACGAATCCGCATCCAATGGATACGCCATCGCACAGTTCAATCTTGGTATGATGTACCTCAATGGAATCGGTGTCGACGAATCCTATGCGGATGCCGCCAAATGGTTCACAAAGGCGGCAGAGCAGAATCATGTGTCCTCTTTGTACAACCTTGCCGTCCTGTACGAGTCCGGTTATGGTGTGGACATGTCCATCGACAAGGCGATCGAATTGTACAAGAGGGCGGCGGACCTCGGTGACGAGGATGCGAAGGCCGCATATGCAGATCTGACAAGTTGATTCCGAACAACCAATCATGAGGCGCACATCACTATACGTCCTGGATTGTGAGAACGAACCCTCTTCCAAGGGTAAGTATAGACTATACTGTATCGATGATTCCAATTTCAGATTCTATACCCTGAGGGAGTCCAATTTCAGGAAGTCTCCGGGAGACAGGTTGGATCACGATTCGGGATTGCCTTATTCTCTATCGATCCAGAATGAGAGGAGCGGGCGCGAACTTCCATATGTGATCCGCAGGATGTTGATGGATCTGGAGATGCACATAATCCAGAACTACAGGTGCTCGAACTTCTCAGTGTTCCCTGTACAGCATTCGGAGATAGAGTCGGCATTCGCCATGTATTTCGAGGACATCCATGACTTCAGGGATCTCAGTGCCGTGATACAACAGGATGTGGTTAATCTCCTCGCATCCGGTTTCCTGTCCAAGTTGGGTGTGAAGGATACGCTCAACGATACTGACCTGTTCTGGAATCCGGACGGTTCATCGGAGTTCGAATTCGCAGAGAAGTTGAACGGCGCATGTAAGCTGGATTCTGCAGCGGAGTTCTATTCACGTTCTTTGGCCAGGGGGAACGATTCCGCTACAGGGTATCTTTCCTCGGATTTTCTCGATGGCAGGCCGGATGGGATATTGGACGAGGATTCGTATCGTCGTTGCTATATCATCAACAAGGTCACCGATGGCGAGGATCCATTGGTATCGTATCATCTCGCGAACCATTTCGAGCATAACCTGAGGGTCAATCCTTCATTCAAGGGCGCGTCCGCTACCAAGGTGGTGGAACTCTATAAGAAGGCACAGTCCAAGGGCTGTATCAGAGCATCCTATCGTTTGGGTCTGATACATCAGAACGGTCTTGGGAGGATGGCCCCTAACATCTCGAAGGCCATCAGGGCATACAAGAAGTGCGGAAAGGATCCGGATGCACTCTTCAAGTTGGCATCCTGTTATGAGAGTACATTCGATTTTTCATCCGGAAAAGGGATCGACGGTATCGATGCGAAGGGCATATGCCAACTGTATCGGGAGTCAGCGGATCTTGGTAATAGGTACGCTGGCAACCGTCTGGAATTGGACGCATCCGGCACGGATCCGATGGTGTTCACGGAGGCTAGATTGCCAGCATATGCTGGGGATAACTATGCGAGATATTTGCTGGCACAATGCTACGAGTCCGGTGTGGCCGGTACCGTATCCTATGATCAGGCCATACAATGGTACAATGCAATTATCGATTCCACAGAATCGGATGTGCCAGTGTTCTCGGATCTCATATGTCGTGTGAGGTCGCCTCCGGAGATCCGGATACACGATCTGATGTTCCGCATTGGAGAGCTGTATGAATTGTCCAATCTGAAGGATTATCATCTGGCACTTCAGTGGTTCATCAAGTCTGCGAATGCAGGGAACGAAAGGGCCGCACAATTGGTGGACGTGTCCGATC
The DNA here is from genome assembly GCA_015063185.1 of Thermoplasmata archaeon. GTDB lineage: Archaea > Thermoplasmatota > Thermoplasmata > Methanomassiliicoccales > Methanomethylophilaceae > SIG5. The sequence continues at coordinate 69,528 of SUSY01000002.1, read as the reverse complement.
TAGGTTCCTTATCGGATACAGAATGCATGAGAAGGCTGCTCCTGCGTTCGGAGGAGGGAGATCCTTCGGTGATCCGGGAGTTGGCCGTTCGTTACGAGAACGGTATCGGTACCAAGAAGGGCATCCATACGGCGGTGAGGTATCGTAGGTCATTGGCCATAGGTGGCGATTCCGATTCACAGCTCTGGTTGGCAGCATACCTCGAATCGAAGGCCCGTGACAGGGCGGATATGGATGAGGCGTTACAATGGTACGAGCGTGCATCCGCCAACGGGAATTCGGATGCAACAGAACGTATTGATCTATCCAGCGACGATGTTCCGGAGGGACAATGGTTCTCGAAGTACAGGTTGTTCATGTATCATGACGACCCAATGATCCAATATCGTCTGGGTCATTGTTACGAGTCGGGTGACGGGGTCAGTACATCGTACAGTTTGGCGAGAAAACATTATCAGAGGGCCATAGAGCTAGGTTCGGATGATGCCAAGGAAAGATTGGATAGGTCCAGGATAATGTCCTCATCCGGAGAGGAAAGATATCGCGGATTGATGATGCTGTCAGATGAGCCAGATATGGATGTGTATCATGCGATAGGCGAGATGTACCTGGAGGGCGACGGAGTCGAGAGGTCCGAATCACTTGCTTACGACTGGTTCGAATCGGCCTCCAATCTGGGTCATTTGGAGTCATCCATCATCTGTGCGGACATGATATCTTCGGGTGCCGTGAAGCGTGACATCTCTGTCGCATTGGACCATTACAGGAGGTCCGCGGATTCCGGCAACATGGTATCGAACCGCAAGATCGGTCGTATCCTCTCATTACCAGGCAGTGACGTCAAGGGGCATCCTGAAGCGATAAGGAGGTTGAGGCTGGCCGCACATGATAACGATCCGGAGGCCCAGTTCCTTCTCGGAAGGATGTTCGAGAAGGGTCTGGGTATGCCTCAGTTCTATGCGGAGGCGTTCAGGTGGTACACCCTGTCCTCGGAGAACGGCAACTTCGATGCAAAGTACAGGTTGATGCTCCTGTCCAATTCCGGACGCGGTACGAGAAAGGACGACGGTCTCACCAAGAGGTTGTTCCAGGAATTGAAATCGATGGATTCCGAAAGGTTGCTCAGGACGATCGATTCGTGCATCAGAGGAAACGATCGTCTCACCGTGGAGTTCAAGTCCGATTTCCTTTGATGTCTGGCACATGCTGTAAAAATCGTATTTTTCTTATCGTAAATTGCTATAGTTTTTATCCTACTACGTGCGTGCACCTGTGGGATTGAAATGGAACAGATATCTTTTGGTGAGGAAGCACGTATCGAAGCAACCAACGAACCGCACCTTGCATGCGTTCTCCTTCTGGACACATCGGGGTCTATGACGGGTTGTATCGACAATCTCAACAAGGCCGTCAGCGATTTCAAGATGCAGGTCTGTAAGAACGAGGAGTCGAAGAACAGGGTCGACGTCGCCGTTGTTGAGTTCAATTCGGAAGTGAATGTCGTCCAGGATTTCGTGCCCATCTCCGAGCTCCAGCCCATCAATCTCATGGCAGGCGGGTACACCGCGATGGGAAAGGGAATCAACACCGCCATCGATCTTGTCAAAGAACGCAACAGGTTCTACAACAACCTCGGAACACCTTGTTTCAAACCATGGATCTTCATGATCACGGATGGAATGCCCGAGGGTGAGGCGCCATCCGAGATCGAGACCGCAAGGATCAGGATAAAGGAGGAGGAAGCCAAGGGTCAGCACGGAAAGCTCAAGTTCTTCGCTGTTGCCGTCGACAATGCCAACAGGGATGTCCTCTCATCGCTCACCAGCAGGGTCATCGAGCTCCGTACCGCCAACTTCGACGGCATATTCAATTGGCTTTCCGACAGTATGACCGTGATCTCCGTCAGTTCTCCCGATAACGAGAACAAGTTGAATCCGTTGCCACAGGATGCACGTAAGTACGACCCAGATCGTGATGTGTCCGACTGGTGATCAGATGGAATACGACATCCGTGCCTACGGTGGATCGAAGCGCGGACGTTCCCATGAGTCCACCGGAAAACCGTGTCAGGACAGCAATCATTTCGGTCTGCACCCGAACCATCCGAACATAGCGATATTGATCGTTGCGGATGGTGTCGGCAGTGCGGAGCGTTCCGATGAGGGGTCCCGCATAGCCGTCGATACGGTCAAAAGGTATCTTGAGGGTGTAGAACCTCCGTTCACGCCCGATGTGATCCGCGAGGCCTACGAGAAGGCATGGTCGGCCATCGACCAACATACAGCGGAAGGGACCGGTTGGCCCTGTGACTATGACACCACCTTATCCACTGCAGTGTTCGATGCCGAATCCGGCAATCTGGTATACGGCCATTCCGGGGATGGGGCCATCCTTGCAATAGGGTTGAATGGAGTCGTTGAATCCATCACCACTCCGCAGAAGGGTGCGGAGGCCAATTCGGTCAAGCCATTGAGGGACCTGTCCGCATGGGAGTTCGGTCAGAGGGATGGTCCATTCGTCTCGGTCATGGCCATGACCGACGGTGTCCTTGACCTTTTGATGCCCGGACGTCTGAAACTCACGGACGAGCCAATATACATCCGTCTCGTCAGTTGGTTGGCGGATTTCAAGTTCTTCGAGAGGAAGGGTACGCCGATCGAGGATTGTTTTGCTAAAAGGTTAAGCTATCTCTACAGCGACATCCACAAGGGAATCACAAACGATGACCTCACGTTCATCGCAGCGATGAACATCCATGTCACGTCCGAATACCGCGGTGACGAATACTACAAGGAACCGGATTGGGCTGCACTCAATGAGGAATGGAAGAGGAAAGCTTACCCGTCATTGTACAAGGATGGTGGTGCTTCGAAGGAAGATCCAGTCGAAGAGCCCATCGAAGAGATTGAGGAGGGACCGATCGAACAGCCCGATGAGAATCCTGTCACCGAGATCGTGAAGGAGGCCATATCTAAGGGATCCGAGGCATTGGAAAGGGCGAAGGCGATGTTGCGTATGGGTATGCGCAGTCTTGCTGCGTTGCAATTCAGGGCCGCTGCCGAGGAAGGCGATCAGGAGGCGAAGGAATATCTGGACACTTCCACTCTCGGATCGTTGGACGATCGGGAACAGATGGACCGTTGTCTCATCGCCATCGCCTTGAACGATGTGGCCGCATGCTTGTTGATGGCAGAGTATTGGTCATCGAAGGGCGAATCCGATAAGGCGGACGTGTTCCTGAGGAAGGCTAGGCTCCTCGATCCGACGATCGAAGGGTTGAAGACCTATTCCAACAGGTTGGACTCCATGTCCATAGCCGATAGGCCCAGGTGAAGATGTATCTCATAGGCACGAGTGGTCACAGGTACGGATTGTCCGATCATATCGCCGGAGGCGGTGAGGGGGACCTCTATGCCATCATGGGTGACAAGTACCACGTGGCGAAGGTCTACAAGTCTCCCACGAAGTTCCGTGAGGAGAAGGTCAGAGCCATGGTCCTGTCCCCCTTACGTGATTCCAAACTCCTGGCATGGCCGAAGGATGCCCTATATGATTCAGGAGGAAATTTCCGTGGTTTCGTCATGGACCGTATCTACGGTGGCGAATCCATCAGTGCAATCTACGAGATCGGATCCAAGGCCAAGTATTCCAACACTCCGTGGACGCATAGGGTGGTCATCGCGATCAACCTGTGTTGTGCACTGAACGCGGTCCATGATGCAGGGCAGGTCATCGGTGACTTCAATCCTAAGAACATGTTCGTCAACATGAGGTCCGGTCATGTGAAGTTGGTCGATACCGATTCGTATCACATCAATTCCAACGGTAAGGTGTACGGTTGTATGGTCAGTATGCCCAACTATCTTGCCCCGGAGATCGCCAAGAGGCTCACCAAAGGGAGGACGTTGGAGTCCCTGAAGGTACCAACATTCACCGAATCATCGGATGATTTCTCATTGGCGATCCATATCTATCAATTATTGATGAACGGTGCACATCCTTTTCAGGGTGCGTTACGTCCCGGTTCCGATGTCAACCTCCCTACGATCAGGGACAACATCCTGAGCGGAACCGTCCCATCCATGGATCCGGATGGCAAGCACATAGTCGCTCCAAGTTACGCACCGCGTTTCTCCTCCTTACCTGATGGTATGAAACTGTTGTTCAGCAGAGCATTCCTGACCAAGGACAATCGTCCGTCATCCAAGGAGTGGCATTCCGCCCTGATCGATTACCGTAATTCGTTGAAGCAGTGTCGTAGGAATCCAGTACACTACTATCATGAGGGCGTACACAGTTGTCCGTTGTGTCTGGCGGAATCCAATTACTCCAAGGCATTGGGTAGGATGATGTCGTCATCGAGGCACAATCCCCGCATGACCAGTTATTGTAGTGCGTTCTACACCGATATCCCAGATGACATACCGAACGGTTCGATCCAATCCGTTGCAGAATCGTTGATACAGGATCAATCGCCCATCGACGAATCCTACCTGATCGACCTTTGCAGAAGATATCTATCGGATCCGAAACCGGGGAAGGCCGTCGTGAGGAAGATCTTGAGGGAGGATTTCTTCCACGTGGAGGACGGTCCGTTCGTCACATATGCACTCACGCCTTCGGATTATGATCGTTTCCGTCAATACAGGCGTATGCCCGATGGTAAAAGGGCCAAATCCATATCTCAAGTGTCATATCTGGATATGAGGAATGCCCTATTGTCGGTGATAAAGGACAGGGGTGCGGTACACCTCTCCGATCTGATCCTGGAAACCGAGCGTCGTTTGGGATATCGTTATGGAAGTCCCAGATCCTCTCATCGCTTGGGTAAGGCGATAGCAACTTTGATTACCGCCAAGCAGATTGTGGAATCGAACGATTACTACAGGCTCGCATGAGGTCGGCATGGCAGAACTCCGTGGAAGATCCAACAACAAGATTTATCGCGCTCTCGAGAAGCTCGGAAGTGGTGGAGAAGGAGCAGTCTACAGTATAGCAGGTGATCCGACACGTGTGATGAAGATCTATCATGATCCGAAGCCGGAACTGATTTCGAAGATTACCAAGATGGTGGAATCGAATCTGAAACACTCGACGGATGTGTCCTTTCCGGAGGAGTTAATCTTCGAAGGCAATCTTTTCAGAGGTTTCGTCATGAAACGTGTGAAGGGCGACTCCTTCAGTAGTGTGTATGCAACATCCACCAAGAACCGTGCAATACCTCAGGATGTCAAGTTCACCATAGCGAAGAACCTCTGCATCGCATTGTCCAACGTCCATGAGGCAGGGTTCGTCTTCGGAGATTTCAATCCTGCCAACATAAAGGTGGATGTGAAGAGACGTACCGTCACTCTGATGGATACCGATTCCTTCATATTCGACAGGTTTGGAGGGAAGGTGGCTAGGCCGGAGATGGTACCGATGGAGATCCGTTCCGCTATGAAGGCCAACGAATCCCTTCCCGATGAGAGGAAGAAGGATCTCCCTTTCACCAAGGAATCCGACGTATACACATTAGCGGTCCATCTGTTCAGATTGTTGATGAATGGGGAGCACCCGTTCAACTACAAGCCTACCCGTCAACTGTCCCATCAGCCCATGTACGCATATGAGTTGGATCCGCCCACGTTCCCATATCTGGAGAACAGGTTGGGTATCGCACCTCCTCCGCACGGCATACCTCTCGAAGCTGTTCCAATGGATTTGCGGATGCTGTTCGTTCGTATGTTCAGAGACGGATACTCCGATCCCACCGTAAGACCCAGCATAAAGGAGTTCCTCACGGAGATCGATCTGTATGAGAAGGCCTCGGTGCAGTGCAAGGTGAACAACGTCCATAGGTTCGATGGAGTTCTCGGTACATGTCCATTCTGTGATGCGGATAGGAGGCATTCCCAGGCACTCAGAGGTATCAGTCCAGGTACTGTGCCAGTATCCAAGGCGGAATACGTGTTCGACATGGACTACGATTTCATTCTGGATCATCCTGAGAAATTACCGTTGCTGAAGAAGAGGGCCGCATCCGGATCATCCGTATCGTTGTTGGTGATGGGGAGGTTGTGTTCCGATGGTATTTTGGAACAACAGAATGACCGTAAGGCAGCGGAATACTTCCTTAGGTCAGCATCCTCCAAAAGACCCAGTGCAGAGGCGCAGTACAGGTTGGGCCTCTGTTTCTTGGATGGTATCGGCGTTCCCGTATCAAAATCCGACGCGATTAAATGGCTGACCCGTTCCGCGGACCAGGGATTCTCACCTGCGAAGCAATTGTTGGAGTATGCCAAGGATCTGGCACTTCTTTCACCGATGGCTATTTCCGAACCGATGGAGGATGTGGTGCAGTCAATGGAGGACGAGGCCGTTCCAGACACACAGGTGGTCGTGAAAAGGGCCCGGAGGTCCTCCCAGCAGAAATGCATCGATGATGTCTCCGAAGGTAAGCGCGGGGATTCCATGGTGAGGCTGTACAGGTTCATCATGGAGGACAAGGTCGATTGGGCAGCAACCCCTTCCATACATCAACCTTTCAAGGATGCTGCGGATGATGCTCCCGAATATGCGTTCCTGTATTCCGAGATTATGGATAAATTACACGATCACTATCACTCAGATCTCTATCTATCGTCGTCCGCACAGAGAGGGTATGTGCCAGCTATGTTGAGGATTGGTGAAAGGTGCATGTCGTCAAACGACCTTGACGGTGCCAGGGCATGGTACGAGAGGGCGCGTTCCTTGGATAGCAATGTATGTGTGCCAGAGGAATTGGTCGTGGATAGGAGGTCACGCATAAGGGGTGGAATGTCCATGTTCATCGACAGGATCAGGAACTTCTGGAATCGTAACAGGTCATAGGAACCTTATGGTGTACACCAGTTGATCCGGATTCGGACTGATCTCGTATCTTTTGAAAGGATGTTCTACGATCTCCGTGATCTCCTCGATGTGTCTCATAAGTGTGGTGGTGACCTTCTCGGGGTCCTTGGCGGAAGGGAGTTTGAATGTGAATTCGGATTCTCCATTCTCCAGTTTCTCTTCCAATATACGTTTGAATTCCTTCTGTGTGTTGATCACCAGGCCCATACGATGATAGTATCCGTTCCTGGATACATTACAGGTTACAGGCGATCTGATGATCAGGTGGTCCATGGAGATCTCCTCATCCGAGAGGTTGAAGTAATCGTAACGGAAGGATTTCCCATTGGATATCCCTATGTCCGCGGTGACATCTACGTGATACCATTCCCCATCGATACGGACCACGTTCCACGCGTGATAGATGTCATCATCCTCTTCGTCGTCTAATTTTCCGAGGACCATCTCGCACTCTACACCTTTCCTGTTCATTAGGTACTTCATCGCTTTGGCGATGCCTTCACAGACCGCCTTCTTGTTGAGGAGGGGGCCCTCAATGGTGTGTTCCGTGTTCCTCTCTTTGTTGACATATTTCACGTTCTTCAGAAGGAGGTCGTGGATCTGTAACTCGATTCCGAAGTCCGAAGTGGCGGTGACTTTGCTTAGGATCCTCTCCACTACTTCGTCTAATAGATCATGGTCCTTGGAATCGACCTCTCTTTTCAAAGGGTCACGGGATATCCATTTCATGTGTCGTCCTTCGTGGGTTTCGAGGATTGTACCTTGGAGATATAGCCAGAACTACAAACTCTCCTATATGGGTTCCTCGTCTTCGTGTAGAGGATGGGCATCAGCGTATCTTAGAAATGATGGGGCCCGAAGGCCCTTAAGATGTTGTTCACTCGTCAACGATCGCCTGAACGATGACGACGTCCTGGAGGGGTTTGTCGTTCCTGTTGGTCTCGACAGCTGCGATCGCGTCGACGACCTCCATTCCCTTGGTGACCTTTCCGAAGACGGGGTGCGCGTAAGGGGTGGACCTGTTGTCCCAGTCAAGGTAGCCGTTGTCAACGAGGTTGATGAAGAACTGGCTTCCGCCTGTGTTGGGTCCTGCGTTGGCCATGGAGATGGTTCCCCTCTTGTTGGAGTGTCCCTTGACGAACTCGTCCTTGATGGTGTATCCGGGTCCGCCGGTTCCGGTTCCGTTGGGGCATCCTCCCTGGATCATGAAATCTGCAATGACCCTGTGGAATGTGAGTCCGTCATAGAATCCCTCTTTGACGAGCTTGACGAAGTTGCCTGCGGTGATGGGCATGTCATCGTACATCTTGATGTCGATGTCTCCCATGTTGGTCTTCAGTGTGACTGTAGCCATGGTACCTCCATCACTCTGGGGTGATATAGGGTTTTGCTACGGGTTAGACGTACATGCTATCCGTGGAGTCCTCGGTCTTCTCGGACATGGTACGTGCGGTGTTGACATACTCCTCACCGTAGCGTTTCATGACCCTGTATCCGTACACGAGGGATAGGATGCAAAGTATCAGTAATGCGAACATGAGGATGAACACTCCCCACTCGAATCCTGGTACTATCATAAGAATGACAATAAGGATGGCAGAGATCTCCGAATTGAAGAGTGCCGGTCTGAGTGCACCCATCTTCTCGAGTTCCTCTGTAAGGACTGTGATGTATCCCACGTCGGTCTTCACCGCATTCCATTCATGGATCATCTTCGGGGGGATATCGGTGATGCCCTTCTCCCTCATCGCTCTGAGCGTCCTGTATTTCTTGAACTGTCTGGATGCGTGTGTCAGGGTGACCAATATGGACGGCACTGACAGTAGTATCAGAAACAGTGTGACCGCTACGAGTGCGGAGAAGATGGTCTCGAAACCTATCATCACGTATCATATGCCAGCGCAACTATTAATTGTCATCGCCATCCACGATGGACCTGTATAGCTTTTCCGTCTTGGCTATCTGGTCGTCCCATGTGAATTCGTGTACGACCCTGAGTGCGTTGTCGGATAGGCGCCTCCTTTCATCATCGTTTTCCAGAAGGTCGTTGATGGCCTTGGCAAGTCCCTTGGAATCCTTTGGCTTCACATATGATCCGGCATTCTTCACGTTCCCCGGAAGCCCATCCACGTCCGTACAGACGATCGGTTTTCCGTAGGAGAGTGCCTCCAATGCGGCGAGGCCGTATGACTCATAGATCGACGGCATGACGAAGAACTTGCACGTACTCATCAGCCTAAGCTTCTCCTCTTCACTGACCCAGCCCTTCATCTCAATACGGTCTTCGAGCCCGTACTTCCTGATCAGTTTGGATATCTTCTTGGATTCCGGACCCTTTCCGCACATGATGAGCTTGTAGTCCACGTCCCTCATCGCTTCGACCAGATAGTTCAGTCCCTTCGTACTGACCATACGTCCCAGATTGAGGATGAACTCCCCTTCCTCGTCGGACAGTTCGGGGAACGTCTCGAGGCAGTTGGAGATGACAGTGATCATATCCTCTGGCACACCTCTTCTGACAAGGTCGTCGCGGACACAGTCGGTGATGGCGACGATGTGGTCGTACCGCATCAATCTCTTGCGATAGTGGTTGTCGTTGATCTCCGACACCATGCCTGTAAGTCCGACCCCTTCTCCCCACATGTTGTGATAGGTGAACACCTTCTTCCCTTCGTAGTGGGAGATGTCCTTGTCGAATGACGGTGCCCACCTGTAGTTGTAGTTCACTATGTCCGCATCCAGACCGTTCAACGTCTCCAGAACGTTCTTGCTTATGACATACGGCGGGTTGTAGATGTTGATGAATCTCGAGGGAACACGAACTATCCTGTATCCATATTCCGTCTCCTCGACCTCCTTGGTACCGGGGAGTCTGGAGGTCAGGATGGTGACGTCATGGCCTCTTTTGGCGAAGAGCTTCGACGTCATGTGCATCCTGTGTTCTATTCCTCCCTGGAATGGGTAGAAGAATGGGTTTGCCTCGACGATCCTCATCGTTTCCATCTCAGGAGCCCCCAATACTATCCAGATTGGAGTTGGCAGGCACGATCTCCCCATCGCCGATGATACAGTTCCTGATGACCGATCCCCTTCTGATCACTGCATTTTCTCCGATCACGGAATCGATGATAATCGAATCATCCACTATGCATCCTGGCATGATAACCGATCTGATCACCGATGAATTGACGATAGCGGAACGCCTCATGATGGATGCATCCGTGATTTCTGAGAATGTGAGACTCGCGTTGTTGCCAAGGAACAGTGTGCCATGTATCTTGGATTCGGTCACGAATGACATGTTGTTCTCGACCATACTGGCTACGGTAAGGTTGGCTTTGATGAGGTCCGTGCGCCTTCCCACATCCATCCATATGCCGTCGAGACGGTGGCCCCAGATCCGTGCACCCTCATCCGTTTTCATTGGGACCAGGTCCTTCGAGAAATCATACTCCTGGTCCCTGGGGATATATGAGATCATCTCCTTCTTCACTATGTAGATCCCGGCATTGATCAGGTTGGAGATGACATCCTCCTTTTTCGGTTTCTCCATGAACCTGACGATCCTTCCTGTCTCGTCCTGTATCGCGGTACCGAATTCCCAGGGGTTGTCCACCGGTGTGAGTGCCAAGGTGATGTCTGCATCATTATCCAAATGGACATCGATCTCCTTTCTCAGGTCTATGTCTGCGAACACATCTCCGTTCGCAGCAACGAATACATCATCCAATTTATCCTCGAGGAGCTTGATCGCTCCTCCGGTACCGCGAGGTTCGTCTTCGAAGGAGTATCTAATCGTGATTCCTCTGTCGGAACCGTCGCCGATGGCATCCATCAGTTGTTGTGACCGGTATCCGCATGCGAGATAGATCTCCTCTATGCCTCCTCTGACGAAGGAGTCTATCAGATATCCCAAGCATGGTTTGTCTGCAACAGGTAGGATCGGTTTCGGTCTCGTACTCGTCAGCGGTCTGAGGCGTGTTCCCATCCCACCCACCATGATTACAGCTTGACGAACGTTTCTGTACATATCAATGGCCTAAACCCAGTTCTGAGTATATTTGTCTGCGCCTATCACATATCGATGGATTCTACACTTCGGAAGTAATGTCATCCATCATATGGGAATCGGTATCCAGACATTCATTGATCCATCGGTATGGGGCCGACCATAGATTTTGTAGAATTCGCCAACCTATTTATCATTGTAGAGGGATAGGACGTGCAGTGGCCGATATATGGAATATCGGCACAGGAGTTGAAAAAGAATGGAGTTCATGGCATTCCTTACGGTCGCTATCCTCGCATTCGCACTCGTCATGCTCCTTGCAGGAATCTTCACTGCATACTTCGGAACCGGAAAGAGCAGGACCATCGGATTCGTCCTTCTCGCGGTCGGTCTCATCGTCGGTGTGCTTTGGGTTTACCTCGCAGGACTCAGTGATATCGAGGCACTCAAGGTCTGTGGATTCACGGATGTGGTCCTTCAGGCGATCCTTGACTTCCTCGCAATCATGATCGGTGCGATCGTTGCTGTAGCGGTCTTCCTCGTTGCAGTCATGAAGAGCTGAGTTCCGCTCGGCCTTCCCAACCCTTTTAATTTTCCTATATTATTGTTAGATTATGTTCGATGTCTGTGTCGTCGGAGGTTGCGGTATCGATCGTGTGTTCATATCGCGTTCCGATGGTTCCTTCCCAGATGTTCCAGATTCGATCGTTCCTGCAGGAAAGGGTTCGAACCAGGCAGTTGCCGCATCCAGAGCGGGTGCTTCCGTCTGTATCCTCTCATGTGTGGGCGATGATGACAACGGTCATATGGCAATCGAGAATCTGAGGTCCGAGGGCATCGACACATCCAACGTCTCCATCCTATCTGGTATACGTACCGATTGCAACATCGTACGTATCGATACGGATGGGGACAACCACATCATACGCGAGACCGGTGCCACGGATTCGATCACTCCCGAATATATCGATTCCGTTTCTGATATCCTTAGAAGTGCCAGTATAGTGATGGTGCATACCAAGGTCCCCGAAGTGACCGTCGACAGGGTATTGGACATATGTCACAGTTCCAGTATCCCGGTGATGGTCACGCCTTGCCCACCTGAGAGATTGGATATAATGTCCACGGAGGGAAGAGCCAGATTGTCAAAGATCTCGTACATAACGGCCAATAGGGAGGAATCCTTGATCATCACGAACTCCGAGGATCACTTCGAAGCCATACTTCTCGCCAATAGGAAACTTATCGCTACCTTGGGCGGTGACGGAGTCATGTTCTTCGACGAGGATATCGTCACCTTGAATGTGCCACATGTCGAGAGAGTGGTGGACACTACCGGCGCAGGAGATACGTTCGCAGGTAATCTGGCATATCGTATTGTCAAAGGTGTCCCTCTCAGACAGGCCGTCAACGACTCCATGCATGCAGCATCCTACAAGACACAGTTCCGCACCGCTCAGGCCGGTATGCCCTATCCCGACCAGTTGAAGGAGTTTATGTCTGGAAAAGGAGGTTCCATCGAATGAGGGTATCCGACATCATACGTGTCGTGTCAGGTGGTTGCGAGATAGATCTGTTGGTGTCTCCCCGGTCCAATCGTACTGGTCCTGAGGGAGTGGACGAATGGAGGAGAATGCTCGTGTTCAGGGTAAAGGCCCCTCCATTGGAAGGAAGGGCCAACAAGGAAGTGGTTTCCCTGATGAATGATCTGACCGGATTCAAATGCGAGGTGATCCGCGGGATGACCAGTAGGCAGAAGACGGTGTTCGTTCGTGGCGATGCATCCATTGTAGCGGAGAAGTTGGAGGGCAAGGGATGAATAACCTGGAGAGGTTGGAACTGATAGATGCAGTACTGGATGACCTCGATTCTCAGATACGGAGTTCCATCATTCTCATCGAGGGGCTCAAGGATAAGCGTTCGTTGGAACCCTTAATCGGAGAGTTCGAATGCTTCATGGTGCAGAGGGAGGGCGGACCCGTACGTGCAGCGGAATACGTGGCGGAGAAAGGCAAGAAAGCTATCGTCCTGACCGATTGGGACAACAAGGGCGAATATTTGGCATACGAGTTGGAGGCACAGTTGAAGGCCATGTGTGTACAATACGATACGTGCATACGCAAGCGTCTTGCGGACCTCTGTCGTAAGGACATAAAGGACATCGAGAGCCTGAACACTATGTACAAGCGCCTCATGGAAAAGTGTACCGATGGTGACTTTTGATCGTACGTTACTACGATTGACGTACCCTATCTTTAAGAGAATAACGGACATATACCTTCACGGATGTCTGTAAGAGGTCTGTTCATCGTTCTCGAGGGTATCGACGGTTCCGGTAAGACTACTCTACGCGACGCGATACGCGACACATTGGAGAACGAAGGTTCGAGGACGATCGTCACCGCCGAGCCCACGGATGGGAAACTCGGGAGGATCCTGAGGGAAGGCGGTACGGACAACCAGTTCGCGGAGGCGTTGCTTTTCGTCGCTGACCGTGCCTGTCATACGGACGAGATCGAAGGATATCTCGACCAGGGCATCAATGTGATTTGCGATCGTTATTACGCCTCCACCTTGGCATACCAGTCTGCCGGTTCCGGAGGTCCCGACTACGGACTTTTGGTCACCTTGAACGAGTTGGCCACCGTCGAACCCGACATCACGTTCCTCCTCGATATCGATCCTGCGATGAGCATGGCCCGCGTGGAGGATAGGGGCGAGGAGAAGAGCAAGTTCGAGAGATTGGAGTTCCAGAGGCGCGTCAGGGAGAACTACCTCTCCATAGCCGAGGAGAAAGGATTCATCATACTCGATGCCACAAACCCCAGGGAGAAATTACTTTCACAATCAATGGAACACATCATGGAGAAACAGAGGTGAATATATGCATCCGTCAGAGGAGATCTACTGTGAGAAGAGCAATAAACTGAGAGGAAAGACCATCGTCGTAGGAATCACCGGCAGCATTGCCGCCACCGAGTGCTTCTCTACCATCAGGGAACTCATCCGCCACGGAGCAAATGTCATCCCAGTCATGACGAAGGGTGCGCAGGATATCGTCACGCCCATGTCCATGGAGTTCGCATCCGGACATAAACCGGTCACCGAACTCACCGGCAGGGCGGAGCATGTGGAACTCTTCGACAGGGGGGTAGCCGATGCACTTCTGATCTATCCTGCTACGGCCAACACCATCTCCAAGATCGCATCCGGAATCGACGATACCCCGGTGGCATCCATGGCCACCGTAGCACTCGGTGCGGGTATCCCAATCGCCATCGCACCCGCTATGCACAACTCCATGATCAACCATCCTGCCGTCAAGGAGAACATCGAGAAGCTCAAGGCATGGGGCGTCTCGTTCATCGGACCTCACATATCCGACAACAGGGCCAAGGTCGCATCCAAGGACGAGATCGTCGCATGGGCGTTCAGACTCACTTCCAAGGACGATCTCAAGAAGAAGAAGATCCTCATCATCGGAGGACGTTCCGAGGAACCCATCGATGATATGAGGATAGTCACCAACCGTTCCACTGGCCTCATGGCGGTCAAGCTCGCGGAGCGTGCATTCGAGCGTGGATCCGATGTGGAGCTCTGGATGGGCGGTGCGAGCGTCATGCTCCCCGAGTACATCCCGACCAAGCGTTTCGAGTCCGTATCGCAGTTGATGGAGATGATCAGGGACATCAATCACGACATCGTGATCGTACCTGCCGCATTGGCGGACTTCGCCCCCGATCACGTGGAGAAGGGCAAGGTCCCCAGCGATCAGACCTTCGACGTCAGGCTCCAGCCCGTTCCAAAGGTTCTTCCGTACATCCGCGAGAGATGCGAGAAGGTCATCGGTTTCAAAGCCGAGTCCGGAATGTCCAAGCATGACCTCATCGCCAAGGCGCGTGCAAGGATGGACATGTACGATCTCAATGCCATCGTAGCCAATGACATCGATGCTGCAGGAAGGTCTGCAACCTCCGTGATTCTCATCACTGCAAACGGTGAGACGGAGATCTCCGGTCCCAAGAGCAAGGTGTCCGACGCGATCATGGACTACTGTTCGAGACTCTGATGACCAAGGCGTTCTGTCCCGGTCACATCACCTGCTTCTTCCACCCTGTCAGGACCAATGACGTCCTGACTACGGGTTCCAGAGGTGTAGGCATCCGTATCTCAAGGGGTGCCACTGTAACGTTAGAGGAACGTTCCGATGCACGTGTGGAGATCGTTATGGATGGTGTATCTTCGGAGGCGAAGGTCACCAGAAAGGTGTTGGAACTCATACGTCCCGGGGAAGGTTTTGACGTCACTATCGAGAACGGATTGCCTGTCAGTCAAGGGTTCGGCATGTCCGCGGCAGGTGCCATAGCGGTCGCCATCGCTGCATTGGGTGAATATACGGAAGATTGTTACAGATATGCCCATATCGCCGAGGTCACCGAAGGCGGAGGTTTGGGAGATGTCACCGCATTGTCATGCAGGGGACATCAACCGGTGAGGGTCAGACCGGGATTGCCACCGTATGGGTCGATCGAGGACACGGGGTTGAGGTTCAAGGATCTTACTTTGGCGGTGTTCGGTGACAAGCTGAACACCGGTTCTGTCATCAACGATCCCGATGTGTGTGATCTTATGGATTCCGTAGGCAGAAGGTTGGTGGATGAGCACATCGCTGAACCCACCGTCGATGGATTGTTCTCCAGATCGAGAGAGTTCTCCCGTACCGTAGGGCTGGAATCCTTGGTGGTAGGGGCAGCGTTGGATGTGTTGAGTCCGTACGGTAATGCTGCCATGTGCATGCTGGGGCACAGCATATTTACGGACCTGTCACAGGATGAGGTGTTCGACCTGTTCGGTGATGTCCCCACCTACGGATGTTCATCCACGGACGAGATGCCGCATCTCGTCTGATCATTCGAACAGGGTGAACAGCACGTCGTCACCGTCCACGTCCCACAGACCGATCCGCGCTCCGCAATCGATCCACCCGTGTGCATAGTTGACCGCTGCGAACGCGGTGACGAAATCCCCCTGTGATCTGAAGTGTTTCGCATCCTCGTAGTAGGAGGTGGCCATGGTCATGAAGTCGTCCGCCATCCTCTTACCGAAGGAGCGGTCGGGTGTGACCACCTTCAACTTCTCCAATGCTCTCCTGGTTATGTCCAGGTATCTGTCTATCTTCGCTTCGGTGATTGTATCATTCATCGTCATCGTTCTCCAGGATCTGTACGCTGGCACCACCGTGTCTGCTCTCCCTTGGGCGCACGTCCACCAGCATGGGTGTTTGGATGCCGGCTCCGACCACCATGGCAGTACCTATCGGGAGTCCGGGGATGTCCTGTTCCATTCCTCCTGTAAGGCCCTCGATGGATGCTGCGATCGCCTTGAGGTCGTTGGGATTCGTAACCTTCAATATTATCTGTGTACCGCACTGCGACAATACATTCTTATCTATCTTCGCGGGCCTTTGACTGATCACCATAAGGCCCAGCCCGAACTTCCTTCCTTCGGATGCTATTGTGGTGAGGATCTTCTTGCACAATGTTCCCTCGTTCTGGGGACAATAGTTGTGTGCTTCTTCCAACACCATCATCATCGGCGGCACCTTGTCAGCCTTCCTCAGTTCGAACATCATTGTACCCAGACGTCTGACGACGATCTGTTGTATGTCCGGTGCGACGCCTTTGAGATTGAATATGGTGGTCTTTCCTTTCTGTATGAGTTCGGAGATGTGGTTCCCTCTTTCTGCGAAAAGACCCAGCGCATCGATGGATTCCAGGTCCGCAATCAGTGAGTACGCTTTACCTGTCTCGGACGAGGACAGTTCGTCGATGACGTCCCTGACGGAGTACAGAGGTTTCCTCTCCTTCACGGAATCCATCGCCTTGGTCAGCAGGGACAGGCTACCCTTGGAATCCGATGAGGGGAGCAGGTCCAGAAGGTCTCTGGAATCCAGTGATTTGAATGTGAACCTCAGTGGTATGACATCATCATTCTGGGTCATACCGAATTCGATTATGTTCTCCGAGTATCCGTGCGGTTCCACACCGAATTTCTCGTCACCGCACTCCGCTGCATCGCGCATGGCACCGTATTCCCCATGCGGATCCACGATGATACAGGTGACACCGTGCTTCATCAACTCCTCCAGGATGTCCCCGGAGATGTAGCTCTTTCCTCCGCCTGTCTTGGCAAGAATGCTCACATGACGTTGTACCAGACTGTTTATGTCCAACATCATGGGCATATCGTACCCCTTCAATTGGCCTATGTATGCGCACGATTTGCGATCGTCCTTAAGACCCAGTATCCTTCTGATGAATTCCGGGTCCGCACGTTTGACAGGAGTTCCGGCGAGGAATGTGGTTCTGGGTACCTGTAGGAGTCCTTTCTCGTCCTTGTATCCGATGACATCCGTAGTGGCGATGACCTTGTCCTTGGCGGGATCGTTGGGATTGGCCTCCAACGCCTTTTCCAAGGTCATCGTCGTCTTTCTGATTATGCTACCTATCTGGCACAACACCTTGCCGCAATCCGGGTGTTCGGCTATGACGTAGTCGGAACGTTCTATGGATCCAGTGACCGCGAATTTGAACGAGTTGGTTCCCACATCACCGAATATCATACCGACCACGTTCGGTTCCTGTGAAATGGTTTCGGAACCCACGGTTGTGATATCGATCTGTACTGTGGATCCCGGGATAGGTTCTCCCTGTCCGTTGTTCATGTGCATCCCGTAGGACCATCTTCGCACGAACCTATAAACAAGACGGTCACGCGTGCAGCCACACGCGCGCAACACTTAAAGGGGAGGTGGACATAGCCAGTCTCATGATAGTAGTTGGCGGTTCTTCATCCAGAGATTTGGCAAAGGAACTCGCGAAGGCTTTGGACTGTCAGTTCATCGCGGCCGCATCCACAAGATTCCCCGATGGGGAGTGTTACACCCGTATCGACGCAGAGAAGATCGATGATGACGTCGTCATTGTCCAGAACACGTATCCTGACGGGAACCTCGTCGAGTTGCTTCTCCTTCAGGATGTCGTCAGGAATCTGGGTGCCAAATCCGTCACATGTGTCATCCCATATTTCGGATACGCAAGACAGGACCGCATATTCAAGAACGGTGAACCTGAGTCTGCGAAGGTCGTTTGTAAGACCATCAACATGAACTGCGACCGTGTCATCACCATCGACATCCACAAGGAGGATGTCCTTCGCTACTTCACTTGTCCGACCACCGACCTCAAGGCCGCCGAGTCCATTGCGGCATACTTCTCCGACAAAGGTATCGACGTCGTCATGTCCCCGGACATCGGGGCTGCAGGGCGCGCAAAGGATGTCGGAACCAGACTCGGTGTCGACTACGATCACTTGGAGAAGACCCGTCTTTCAGGAACCGAGGTCAGTATCAAACCCGCAAAGTCCAATGTGGATGGCAAGTCCGTGCTCATCGTCGATGACATGATCTCCACCGGCGGAACCATCATGGCCGCAACCGCACAACTCAAGGCTGCAGGAGCCAAGTCCGTCTATGTCGCATGTACACACGGGGTCTTCGTCAACAATGCTATCGAGAAGCTCACGGGAAGTTACCTTGATGGTGTCCTGTCATGCAACACCCTCGAGAACCCCGTCTCCCACATCTCTGTGGCAGATATCATCGCCAAGGCATTGAAGGGATGAAAATGGTTGGAAAATCTGAGAACTATGCTGAATGGTACCTCGACATGGTCGAGAAGGCCAACCTCTGTGACAAGAGGTATCCCATAAAGGGAATGAACGTGTGGACCCCTTACGGATGGAAGATCATGACCCTCATCGATTCCTTCACCAGAAAGGAGCTGGAGGCAACCGATCACGGGGAGGTCAACTTCCCATTGTTCATCCCAGAGACCGAGTTCAAGAAGGAGAAGGACCACATCAAGGGATTCGACGAGGAGGTCTACTGGGTCACCCATGCCGGAAAGAACGAGCTCGATGTCCGTCTGGTCACCAGACCCACATCCGAGACCGCGATGTATCCCATGTTCTCACTCTGGGTCAGATCCCATCAGGACCTCCCTCTCAAGGTCTATCAGATCGTCAACACATTCCGTTACGAGACCAAGCAGACTCGTCCCTTCATCAGGGTCAGGGAGATCCACTTCTTCGAGTCGCACACCTGTCACGATACCGAGGAGGATGCACAGTGCCAGATTGAAGAGGATCTTGACATGCTCGATAACATCATGGACAAACTCTGTCTTCCCTACACCCTCCTCAGGCGTACCGAGTGGGACAAGTTCCCCGGTGCATACTACACCGTGGGAATCGACACCGTGATGCCCAACCACAGAACTCTCCAGTTGGGTTCCGTCCATCACTATAGGACGAACTTCTCCGTCCCCTACGACATCACCTACGAGGCAGAGGACGGAAGTCACAAGTACGTCCACCAGACCACATATGGAATGAGCGAGAGGCTCCTTGGAGCCGTCGTCAGTGTCCACGGCGATGACAACGGACTCATCCTTCCCCCTGCGATCGCACCCTTCCAGATCGTCATCATCCCGATCCTCTCCAAGAAGAGCACCGTCGATGTTGCCGGAGCTGCGGAGGCACTCAGAGATAGGCTCGTCGAAGCAGGATTCCGCGTTAAACTCGACGACAGGGATGACCGTCCCGGAAGCAAGTACTACGACTGGGAAATCAAAGGAGTTCCCCTCAGGTTCGAACTCGGTGGACGTGACATCGAGAACGGTGTCGTCACGTTCGCAAGGCGTGACACCGGAGAGAAGGGAACCATCGCCATGGATTCCCTCATTCCCGGTACCAAGCTGATCCTCGAAAACATCATGTCCACCCTCAAGGCGAAGGCGAAGGCGTTCCAGGACGATGCTACCAAGGCGATCACATCCATGGAGGACATTCCCAAGGAGGATACCGCGGATCTGCGCATCTATTCCTTCGGTTGGTGTGGTTGCGAGGAGTGCGGACACAAGTTCGAGGATGAGCACGATATCAAGATCCTCGGTACTCCTTACAGGCCCGAAGGTAAGTTCGCGGGCAAGTGCATCGTCTGCGGAAAGGACACCGAGCTCCAGGCATTCGCAGCACGCACGATGTGAGTGCCAGTCGACAACAACAATCCTTGGGGGCCTCCTCCAAGGACACTTCCTTCTTTTTTAACCCCATTATTTAAAATCCCGATATTGATACAGGTCCATGGCCTTCGCGGAGAACGAGTACATCTACCTCGTGGACGAACATGACAAGAAGCATTGGTTGAAAGTCTCCTTCGGTATGTTGAAGATAGCATCATTGGGTACCATCGATGGTGCCAGATTGAAGGATATGGACGACGGTTCCGTCATGACAGTTGCAGGGAAGGAGTTCACTGCGTTCCGTCCCGGTACCATGGAACTCATCGAATCCCTGGAGAGAGGTGCTCAGATCATCACTCCCAAGGATGCTGCGACCATCCTGTTGTACTCCGATGTGAAGGCAGGTGACAGGATCCTGGAGGTCGGTGCAGGTTCCGGTGCCTTAACGACCACTCTCCTGAGGGCGGTATCCGACAACGGACATGTCCATACTCTGGAATTCAAGGAGGAGAACGCTCAGCGTGCACTCAGGAACGTGAGGCGCACCGGTTTGGACTCCCATTGGACATTCCAGATCGGAGATGCCAGGGATGCCAAGGTGGACTATGTCGCGGATGCGTTGATCATGGATATGCCAGACCCAGAGAACGCATTGGACAACCTCCTTCCGTGTCTGAGGTCCGGAGGTCGTATCTGTGCGTACATCCCCAATATGAATCAGTTGGAGAAGATCGTACTGGCACTCCGTGAGAGGAACTTCTCGGACGTATTCGCCTTGGAGAACCTCCAGCGTGGAATGGAGGTACATCGTGGTGGAGTAAGGCCTAGCTTTGATATGCTGGGTCATACCGCATACCTGGTGTTCGGAAGGAAGAGGGGCGAATAATCCCCCATCCTTCAAAGTTCTTATCATCCACGAATATCCGACGGTAAATAGGCAACATCGGTAGCGTCATAGACATTCCGATGCGCGCACATCCGTATTTCCCATCTTGTTCCTCACACTTACTAAATACTCACACGCGCATGCGCGTGTATATGACAGTAATCGAAATCAGAGTCGAATTGAAGAAAGGCGTTGCGGACCCGGAAGGAAAGAACACCAAGAAGACCGTGGAATCCCTCGGTTTCACAGGAGTCAATTCCGTCAGGTCCATCAAGGTCTTCGAGATGGACATCGACGCACCCGCCGACAAGGCCAAGGAAATGGGAGAGGAGATGTGCAGGAAGTTCCTCGCCAACCCCGTCATCCAGAACTTCACGGTCACGGTGAGATGAGAGATGTCCGTTGACAGGCTTATGATCAAACGTGACGTCCCATACGCCATCTATGACGTTGACGTCCTTTCCGCTACCGACGAGGAGCTCAAGGAACTCTCCGCCGACATGGGACTCAGCCTTGCCCTCGACGAGATGAAGGTCATCGTCGATTACTTCAAGAAGGAGGGCAGGAGCCCCACCGACATCGAGCTCCAGGCGCTCGGTCAGGCATGGAGCGAGCACTGTTGTTACAAGAGCTCCAAGAACATCCTCAAGGAATTCGTCTTCGCCATCGATCATCCCGACGTCCTCTCCAGAGGTGATGCGGGAGTCATGGTCTTCGACGATGACTATGGATATGCATTGAGGATCGAGAGTCACAACCATCCCTCCGCCATCGAACCCTACGGAGGAGCGGCCACCGGTATCGGAGGTATCCTCAGGGATGTCATCTGTATGGGTGCACAGCCCATCGGACTCGTCGACCCCCTCTGTTTCGGTCCCATCGATACCGAGAAGGAACTCCCTGCAGGGATCAAGCACCCGAGGTACCTTGCCAACGGTGTCGTCTCCGGAATCAGGGACTACGGAAACAGGATGGGTATCCCCACCGTTTCCGGAGGTTTCTTCTTCGACGAGAAGTACACCGGAAACTGTCTGGTCAACGTAGGTTGTCTCGGAATCGTCAAGAGGGACGAACTTGCGGTCAACTATGCCGGCGGTCCTGGAGAGGTCATGATCCTCTTGGGTGGAAACACCGGACGTGACGGAATCCACGGAGTCACATTCGCATCCGCGGATCTGACCTCCACATCGGATGAGGATTCCAGAGGAGCGGTCCAGTTGGGAGACCCGATCACCAAGGAACCTACTCTCCATGCATGTCTCGAGGTCAACAAGGCAGGTCTCATCACCGGTATGAAGGACCTTGGAGGCGGAGGACTCAGCTGTGTCATCGGAGAGATGGCACTGGATGCAGGTTGCGGAGCCGATGTCGATCTAGACAAGGTCCCTCTCAAAGAGGCGGGACTCGCACCCTGGGAGATCTGGGTGTCCGAATCGCAGGAGCGCATGATGGTCACCTGTAAGGAGGAGAACGTAGAGAAGATCCTCCAGATCTTCGATATGTGGGACGTTCCGGCCACCGTTGTCGCGAGGACCACCGACAAGCCCCGCACCCGTATCTTCTGGGAGGGACAGCCCATCTTCGACATGGACCTGGAGTTCCTCACCGGAGGTCCTGTGTACAACAGGCCTTACACATTGCCCAAGGTCTCCACGAAGGCCAACGAGAAGTTCCCCGAACTTCCCGCCAACAACGATGTCATCGTCAAACTCCTCTCCGACCTCAACGTCGCATCCAAGGAGTGGGCGATCCGTCAGTACGATCACGAGGTCCGTGCAGGAACTGTCCTCAAGCCGATGGTAGGTAAGATGAACATGACCGGTCCCGGAGATGCGACCGTACTCATGCCCGTCATGGGCAGGTGGAAAGGACTCGCTGCAGCCGTCGGTTGCAACCCATGGTTCTGCGAGGAGGATCCCTACAAGGGTGGAATGGGATGTATCGATGAGGCATGCCGTAACATCATCGCAGTGGGAGCAAGACCCCACGCATTCACCGATTGTCTTAACTTCGGAAACCCCGAGAAACCCGAGAGGCTCGGAGAGTTCAGAGAGGCGGTCAGAGGTCTTGGAGAGATATGTAAGAAACTCAAGATGCCGATCCCCTCCGGAAACGTCAGTCTCTACAACGAGGCTCCCGGAGGAATCCACATTCTTCCTACGCCGATGATCCTCGGAACTGGACTCATCGATGATGTCAGGAAGGCCGTGTCCGCGGACTTCAAGGAGGAAGGAAACCTCGTCTTCGTCGTAGGAAAGACCCTGGACGAGATGGCGGGATCCCTTCTGTTCCGTAAGTTCGGAGGTGTCGAGGGAGACGTTCCCGGTGTGGACATCGACAATCTGATTTCACTGATGGACAAGATGCTCGCAGCTATGGACAAGTCCCTGGTAAGGGCATGTCATGATTGTTCCGACGGTGGACTCGCTGTCGCAGTCTCCGAGATGTGTATCTCCGGAGATATCGGTGCGGACCTGGACCTCAGGGACATGGGGCTCCTCGAGACCGAGAGGAAACTGTACTCCGAGAGCAACACCAGGTGGATCGCGGAGGTCAGGCCCGAGAACGAGGCGGCATTCCGTGAGATCCTCGGTGACGATGCCAAATTCATTGGAAAGGTAGGAGGAGACAGGCTCACCATCAAGGAGGCAGGAGTCGATCTCTCCGTCAAGGAGTTGAGGAAGGCATGGAACGATCCTGTCTGGAAGATCATGGGAGGTGCTGCAGAATGAAGGCAGAAGACGTGAAGGTATGCGTACTCCGTATCGAGGGTACCAATTGTGAGGATGAGATGGCATACGCCTTCGAGTCAGTCGGTGCGACAGCTGAGAAGGTACACCTGAAACAGCTCACTGGACAGGCCCCCATGGAGATGAGGCGCAGTCTCGAGGATTACGATATCCTCGCATTCCCTGGTGGATTCTCCGCAGGGGACTATGTCCGTGCAGGAGCGATCTTCGCAGCAAGGATCAGGTCTGCCATCGGAAACGATGTCAAGACATTCGTCGAGTCCGAGAAGCCCGTTCTCGGAGTATGTAACGGATTCCAGATCCTTGTGGAGCTGGGACTCCTTCCCGCGAAGGACGGTTCCATCATGGACCCCGTACCCACGGCAGCGTTGTACAACAACGACTCCGCCAGGTTTGAGTGCAGACCGACCCTCCTCAGGAACGACAACAAGGGCAAGTGCGTCTTCACCTCTTCCATGGACAAGGGGCAGGTCGTCATGTTCCCTTCCGCACACGGAGAGGGAAAGCTCCTCAGTATGGACGAGGACTTCGTCCAGAAACTGGAGGACAACGACCAGGTCGTCTTCAGGTATGTGGCACCTGAGGGGGAGGAGACCAAGTATCCCTGGAATCCCAACGGTTCACCCTCCGACATCGCAGGAATCTGTAATCCTGCGGGAAACGTCATGGGACTCATGCCTCACCCTGAGCGTGTTCTGACCAGGTTCACCCACCCGGATTGGACCCGTGGATACGAGTCCGAGGAAGGGGATGGTATCCTGATCTTCAGGTCCGTGATGGAGAGGCTTCTGAAATGAGTTTTTCCTGTATCAAAAAGGCCTTCGATGTTAGTCGAAGGCCGTTGATACCCATTTCTGCGCCAAGCCGACCATTAGGTGGGTCCTCGCACCACACCTTAATGTGGCGTCTTAGTCAGAGAGGTTAACGTTTAACTCTGAGGTTGTCATATCAAGTGATGTTTCATGAATCCACCGACACGGGTTCATGCGACCATACGTCTGTAAAACCTGTTTATAAAAGTGTCATGGAGCGATCAGATGACAGAGTCTGTACTTTCAAGTGTGCTGGCCTACACTAAGAGGCCATTGGCGATTATATTGGCCATAGGGTTGGCTATAAGATTGATCCTTGCCCCCATCTTTACTTTCAATATCGATGTCGCATATTGGGTAAAGATTACTGAGATTATTGGCTCGGGATTCGGTTTATATGATGTCACTGGGTACTACTACACGCCCGTGTGGGGGTATGTGGTGGCGGTTTTCAGTGTGTTGGGAGAATTATTGGGGATCACAGATATTGCCACTGTGGTGCCGGAGTTCGCACCATATTTGTCATCAGATTATCCCCTTTTACCATATGTGGTGTCGCCAGCCTATGCTTTCATGATGAAATTACCGATAATTCTGGCAGACACTGCTGTAGCATTCATGATCTATTCTTTGGTAAAGGATGTGACTTCCGATAACAGGAAAGCGATCTGTGCATTCGCATTGTGGTATCTTTGCCCTCTGGTCATAATCGAATCATCCGTCCATGGGATGTTCGATTGTTTCTCTGCAATGGTGACTCTTGCGACCATAATGATAGTGCGTAAGGGCAATTATTTCCTTGCAGGTGCAGCATTCTCTGTGGCCGTATTGACCAAGTTCTTTCCGGTGTTTCTGATATTCTTCCTTGTGGCATATGTCCTGAAGAAGGAGGGGTTGAATCTCCGCGGTACAAAAAAGGTTTTTGCATCAGTCGCTGGTGCATTCGCGGCTCTGTTCATAATTCAGGGTCCAGCGATCCTCAGGGGACAATTCTGGGAATCATTGTTCTATCTCACGGACAGGATCGGCATATCCACAGGGACTCTCAACAGCATTTCCAATCTGAAGACAT
Organism: Thermoplasmata archaeon; assembly: GCA_015063185.1. Lineage (GTDB taxonomy): Archaea > Thermoplasmatota > Thermoplasmata > Methanomassiliicoccales > Methanomethylophilaceae > SIG5. The sequence continues at coordinate 44,043 of SUSY01000002.1, read as the reverse complement.
TGGCCGTCCTGTTGGTGGTGTTCGCAATCATGGTAGCGATCATAGTATACTTGAATCGCAAGGGTGAAAAAGGTAGGTTGGATCGTATCGCTGCAATGGATCCGAAGGTCCGTGACCGTAAGGTTGTACAGGCCCTGGTACGTATTGGTATCGTGCTGACGCTCCTTGTGATTTTATACTCCGTATATTCCGTTATCACATCTGATTTCGAGGATATTTTGGAGATATTCTCAGGAGTCGGAATGAAGTTTGTTATGATACTTTCGATATACACTTTGCTTATCGAGTTCTATCTTGCATATCGTTTGCTTTATGCGGATTCCTTAGACTCTCGCACAACGTATACTATCCTCTTCCTGTCTTCCGTGGTAATTTTCCTTTGGCCCCCTCTTCCACAATACGTCGTTGTATCCGTCCCATTCATGGTGCTATATTGTGTAATCGTGAATGATAAGTTGACCAAACCATTCTTAGCATTCGCGTCACTTACAACCTTGTACGAGTGTATCTTGGGTAACGTGACCGCGTTGTTCCCGATTTCCGTATATTGGGGAGTGATCCCTTTGGATGCCATCATGCCTATCGTGGGCTTCCTGGCAGGTAGTGTGTTTGGCATACCTGTGGTCGGTTTCTTCGTCTCTGTGTTTGCAGCAGTAGCGTTCGTTTCCCTGTTAGCACTGTTATGGCACTGGTATAAGGCTGATAAGGAGGTGTTATTCTGAAGATTGCATATGTTGTGTTCTCAGTGTTCTGCATGGTAATTCTAGTGGGTTGTGGATTGATTTATATCGTAGATACAGAGAATAGTGTGGAACTCACCCTAAATCCTGATGGGTCCATATCCGGTACGATAGATGGTTTCCTGCCAGAAGAATGCTCCTATATGGTACTCGATAACGCCGACGCTGTGGAGACCTTGTATCTCTATTATGATGAGGGTCACTTGTCCGAAGAATCCTTCTATTCCATGGGCGAGTATTATAAGACGTTGACAATGCTCCTTGAGAATCGTGGATTTACAGATGTGGAGTACATAGATGCGGAAATGTTTGCTGATATTGTGTCAGATGTTGCGAACGCAGATGGTCGTGCAATATTCTCTTTGGCAGGTGTACTTCCGAATACCGTGAAGGCAGATGATTCCAATTCGATGATGGAGGCATGGTTCGCAGCAGGCGGTACTGTATATTGGGGTGGATCACCAATCGGTGAGTACATCGAGTCTGGTGATAGTATGGTGGAGTCTGAAGGCATCATTCCAATCGAGATGTACAATACTGAGGATATTCCATATATCGATGAGGGTAGAGTATACAGTGATATCGCATTGGATTTCTCGTTCACATTCAGTTATACATATTCCGGACTCAGGACCGATTGTCCCGATTCTAGAGTCCTGGGAATATATGACGAGTACTCATCATATTCTGTTGTACGTATGATGGGTAATGGTTCCCTGCATGTTTTCGGCGGCAACGTCCTTGATATGACCACAGGCGAAATCGCAGCATTGGCAGATATGATTGTATGTGGCATAGGGTACGATGCCGATGTTTTGGAGAAGGTCTGGTTCAAGAAAGGGTATGGTGCGGAGGATGTGACCATAGAAAGAACGCTGACCTCCGGTGAGACGTTCTATCTCATGATAGGGAAGCCAGAGTCTCAAAGGGGAATGTGTTTGAGGGGTTAGAGGTCGACTCTAACCTCTACATTATCTCCGTTTTCGAGTCCCAATGTCCTCCTTAGGTGGAAGTGACAGACGATTTCCACGGTCTCTCTGTAGTGGGATCTTTCGGGAACTATGATTGCGCAGTCAAGGTTTTTGATCTTGGCCTTGTATGCGATGACGTTACCGAATGTCCTGTCGTTGTCTGTGAATCCTTTGATGGTGATTCCAACGGAGTTTCTGATGACTTCCAGTTTTCCGACATCCTCTGGTATGATATCCAGATTCAACGTGCCTTCAAATGGTCTGAACCCTAGGAGTTCCTCGAACTGTTTCACGTACCCGGGCTGACAGATGTAGTAACTTCCTTCTCCGAGTCCTTCCACGACATTTCCGTGGATGACCATGTGATCGGAGTATTCGAAGATCCTTCTGTACTCATGGTATTCCTTCTTGAGGACGTCGATACCGGATTCTGTCAGTTTGATACGTTGTTTACGTGCTCCGAGATCGCGGACGATGTACTTCGCGTCAAGGAGTTCCAGGATCCTTTTCGATGCAGACTGTTGACTCATCTCAAGTGCTGCACCGAGTTCTCTGGAGGATACGGCGATGTAATCATCCATTCCTCCCAGGAGTGCTATTCTGCGTAATGCGAAGGTATACTTCTCATCCATATTGTTCCAATCTGGATTCTACTTAATAAATCAAACTATTTTGCTACAACGATTGTTGTTAAAATTGTAATATAAAGGGGTTTGTTGGTAGATACGGATTTATGCGTCGATAGATCCGAACCAGACCGAGGAACTGAGACAGCCGAGCACAGTCACCAAGGCAAGGATTGCCAAGACGAGGGGTGCAATCATGTTCCAGACGCTGTACACGTTGAAGATGGCACCGACGATGACGAGTGCAATGGCAACGAATATCATGATAATCATGAGTTCGACAGGCCACTGTCCATTCTTCTTGAATCCTCCCGCAACGGCGAAGAAGACGATTGCGGTAAGGAGGAAGTAGCATACCTTTCCGATCGCGTCATCGGTCGAGAGGTCGATTGTCATTGCCATCGCAATGATCATAGCGACTCCACCGAGCGCTGCGGAGAATGCTCCGACTTTGAGTGATGTAGGTTTAGTCTCCATAGGTTTCACCTAGATTATAAAGGGAGTATCCCTTTGACTCTTTTAAACCTACCGTATGGGCCAGTATAATTCACTCGATAAAGTCCCACAATCTATGCATCCATATATGGGTACGGAGAGTTTGACGGCACACTTAATACTGTGTTAGCAGTACGTCATGTATGGCATTCGAGTGGGTTGATGACATGTTCTCCGATGAAAGGACGCTCTATGGCAGACAGAAGGAGTTGGACGTTGTCCGTGGTCTATCTGTGTTGTTGATGGTCGGGGCACATGTGTTCAATCAATTCACTCCACTCACTGTCGAACCTGCAGCTTCAGAAGGTTTTTTCTCTAGCATCGCTAGATTAACGGGTGCGTTCCCAGGTGGGGCGCAATGTTTCATGATGGTCATGGGCATACTGATTCTTTTTTCCACCAAAGTGGATGGTAAAACTCTGATGAAAAGAGGGGCCATACTGATCGTTGCTGGTTTTGTATTGGAATTCATGAGGATATTGCCTGGCATAATCAATCTGATGGTCACCGGTAATTTGGTCTCTTTTTATCCTGAATATTCATATGCAGAAGATTGGCAACTGATCGTTATAACGTTGTTCTGGCAGGACATCTTGATCTTTGCGGGTATGGCCTTGATTTTTCTGGGTCTTGTTATACATTATGATTTGTCCGATGTTTTGGTGATTCTGATGGTTGCAGCCATCATGGTTGCTAATACATTCCTCGCTGGTATGGATACTGGAAATGATGTGTTGAACATCATTCTTGGTTACTTCTGGGGCACCACTGTATTCGATGGATTCATGACCACGTCTAGATTCCCATTCTTTTCATGGATTGTGTATCCTGTTGCGGGATATTTGATAGGTAAATGGTTGATCCGTTCAAGACGTAAGGGTGAGTTCTACAAAACAATCGGATTTTGGTTCCTCCTATTATCTATACCTTTTACAATAATCGGATTGTTTACTGGCATGTTCGTGGACGGATTCACTGGACTTGGATTTTACCACCAGGGTGCTCTAATCAACATTTGGTGTACATTACTCTCATTCGATTGGATCGCACTGGTCTATTTCATATCTAAGAAGGTTCCTGAAAAATATCTGGCACATACCTATAGGTGGAGTAGAAACATCACACAGATCTATGTATTGCATTTTGTAATTCTGGCTATATTCATCCAATTTCTCCCACAATCTGTCAACATTATTGGTTGTGTGGTGATTTACCTGTCCTTGTTTGCGGCAGTTGATGGTTTGTCCGAGTTGATATCTCGTGGTATGAGACATTAATATGAATCGTTCCATAGCATTCGGATATTGGGGCCCCAATTGATAATATGCTTATGGTTAGTACACATCAGGGATGAGTGTGTCAGATCCAGAGTGTATAGTCATTTTCCTATGTGGCACCTGATCATCAGTGTTGGATGTACGGTAATGTTAACAATATGATGTCAGACTAGTGCGATATCCCCTGATAGAGGATTGGTTACAACATTTCTGCGATATCTACAAAGATGCCAAATAAAAAGGTAAGGGGCTTTCGCCCCGTTTCTATCAGTACTTCTCACCGAATTGCCTGAAGGCAACGATTGTGAGGCAGGTCATCAGACCGAGTGCGACTCCAACGGAGAGTTCGACGGTTCCTACGATCCAGAGTGCAGCGAAGATGAGTGTTGCGACACCACATAGTCCAACGGTAACCATCTTCCTGTCCATGAATTGCTGAACGATAACGATGAGCAGTGCGACCGCACCGATGAGCAGTGCACAGTTCCTGAGGATGAAGTGCACGTCATATCCCTGGTCGATGAATCCAGCGAGCATCATGAAGATACCTGCGAAGAGGGTGAGGTATCCACCGAGCTGCATGAGGTACTGGTTGGATCTGCTGAGTCCGAATCCGAAGAGTACGACACAGAATCCTCCGATGAAGACTCCTACGAATGCGGCTCCCATGGGGAATCCGCCTGCAACGAGCAGGTCGCCGATGGTGGTACAGCAGTCACAGCATCCATTGGAACAGACGCTGACGAGGAGTCCTCCGAAGAAGAGGATCGCTGCGACGATTCCTGCCTTTGCTGCGAACATGTTGCCGTAGTGCTTTGCGGTAGCCTTGCACTCCGCATCGACCTCGTCGAAAATCTTGGTGATCTCTGCTCCAGGCTTGGAGGTGATGAGGCTCACGATGACGACTGCGAGGAATGCGATGATGAATCCGGGCAGAAGTTCGTAGACTCCGGTGACAGGAGTGTCGATGACGAAGCTGTCGATACCGAGGATCTTAGCGATGATACAGGATCCGAGGAAGGTGTTCCACAGGACGGTGGTGAGGAATCCGGCGATGATACCGGCCATAGCACCTGCCTTGTTGGTCCTCTTCCAGAACAGTGAGAGGATCATAAGGGGTCCGAATGCTGCACCGAATCCGGCCCATGCGAAGGACACGAGGTTCATGATGGAACTGTCTGGGTTCAGAGCGATGAGTGCCGCGATGATCGCGATGACGATGATGATTCCTCTGGAGATCCAGACGAGCCTCTCATCGGATATTCCGTCTCCCTTGAAGTGCTTGTAGATGTCGTTGCTGACAGAGGATGCAGCAACGAGGAGCTGGGAGTCTGCAGTACTCATGACTGCCGCCATGATTCCTGCGAATATCAGACCTGCAAAGACAGGTATTGCAGTTGACCACATCTCATTGACGATGACGATCAATATGTTCTCTGGATTATCGAGGGGATAAAGGCCCTCTGCAGTGAGCCATGCCCTTCCGATGAGTCCGATGAGACATGCACATGCTAATGCGATGACGACCCAAAGGGTAGCTACGCGTCTGGAGATCCTGATGTCTGCAGAGTTTTTAATCGCCATATATCTGATCTGGATGTGCGGCATACCGAAGTATCCGAGTCCCCATGCGAGTCCGGATAGGATGGCGATCCATCCGCAGGTCAGGAAGTCGACGTTGAACTTGGAATCGGTTCCTGCGATGCTCTGAATCGCGTTCATGGCCTCATCGAATCCTCCAAGTTCACCGATGAGTGCGAGAGGTACGATGATGACTGCGACGAACATCAACATTCCCTGGAAGAAATCGGTCCAACAGACTGCCTTGAATCCTCCGAGGAAGGTGTAGATCACAATGATGGCTGCACATGCGAGCATCATTACGAGGTATCCGCTGTCAGGGAAGATCGCCTGAAGGATCTTTCCACCGGAGACGAACGCAGATGCGACGTAGAAGGTGAAGAAGATCAGAAGGACGATTCCGCAGAGCACTCTGAGGGCTCCGGAATCATCTTTGAAACGGTTGGAGAAGTACTCGGAGATGGTGATCGAATTGTTCGCCTTCTCGGAGTAGATTCTTAGACGTTTTGCGATGATCAGCCATGCGAGATATGTACCGATCGCGAGACCGATACCGACCCATATCTCACCGACACCGGCTACGAGGATGGATCCGGGAAGACCCATGAGGAGCCAACCGCTCATATCGGACGCCTGCGCGGAAAGTGCGGCGACATAGGGATTGAGCTGTCTGTTTGCGATGAAATATTCGTCCATTTTGGCCGATCTGTTGTAGAAGTATGCTCCGATACCGAGTACCAGAACAAAGTATGCAATGAAAGTTGCCAACAACAGTGGTTCCATGATATTCACTCCTAATAGTGACTGGCATACTGTATGTCCTTACCTTTAATAAAGTAAGAGGATGGTGCCAGATACGAATTCCGTAATTCATATCTAAAATACAACGAATATCTGTTGAATCATACGAATTTCGCAGAACCGTAACCTACTACAGCATTCTCGTCAAACCCGAGTGAGTCCCAGGAGTTTCCGTGTATCAGCAGTTCGCCCCTGGTACATTCTGATGCCATGATCGCTACCGCTGTCGGTCCATTTCCGCATATGCTCATATCTAAGTCATCCATCGTGCGATACATACCTTCTATGTCGCATTGGCACACCTTCTCCAAGTACGCAGAGTCCAATCTTCTCTCCACTGATGCTGGTACATAGTGCATTAGATCGGTCGATGCGATGAACACCACATCGAATCCTTTGCATGCATCTTTTAGGATCTGGGACAATTTCTCCGCGGTACGGATGTCCTGTCTGTGCATGATGATTGGTACAATCCTCGCATCTTGGTCGATGGCCTGGATAAATGGTATCTGTACCTCTATGGAGTGTTCCCTCAGGTGCGCACGTTGATCGTCGGGCATGTCGTTCCTTAACCGGGCACATATCTCATCATGCGTGGCACACTCCCCTAACGGTGTAAGGAATGCGTCCGAACAGAGTACGAAATCATATGGTATGCCGTAGTGGTCCGGTCCGATGATTACGTATGCATCCGGTAATCCATCTTCCTTGAGTGCTGCATAGGAATGGGCAGCGAACATTCCTGATGCCATGAATCCTGCATGTGGGGCCATTACGGCCTTGATTGATCTGGCACATCCGTTTGATGGGATTTTTCCAGGTCCAAGCTCATGTTCAAAACAACGTCTGACTGTGTTTTGCAGGATATCCTTCTCTATTGGATAGAATCTGCCTGCGACAGCAGGGTATCTGACATTGTCCTTCATGATGAGTAGGGATGCGTCTCATCTGATATAGGAATTGGCATGTTATGCGACCGCCAACCTCCCGCGGCGCCATACCGAAATTTCAGAATTCTTTAGCCCTCGACCCCCGGGCCTCCCCGGGGGTGAGAACATGAGATTGGGTTGTAAGCGTTTTCAGAGTTTGGACTCGAAGTCCTCGATCTCGAGCTTGAAGTCTGCGGGATCTTTGAGGTCGCCCCTCTCGAGGAGGACCTGCCTGGTGAGGACCCAGTAGATGCAGGCGAGTGCGCGCCTTCCCTTGTTGTTGGTGGGGATGACGAGGTCGACGTTCCTGGTCTCGTTGTTCGCGTCGCACATTGCGATGATGGGGATCTGGATGTCGAGTGCCTCTTTGAGTGCCTGCTTGTCGGCTGCGGGGTCGGTACAGATGATGACCTCGGGCTCGACGAAGGATGCGTTCATGGGGTTTGTGAGTGTTCCGGGAACGAAGCGTCCATCGTAGGTGGGTGCGCCGATTGCCTTGGAGAACTCTCTGGCGGGCTTCTGTCCGTACTGCCTTGCGGAAACGACGAGGACTCTCTTGGGGTCGAAGCGTGCGATGAACTTTGCAGCTGCCCTCAGCCTCTCGTCGGTCTTCTTAACATCAAGGACGTAGAGTCCGTCCTGCCTGACCTTGTAGATGAAATCCTTCATGTCGGCGCTCTTCTGCTGAGTACCGATGTGGACTCCGGAAGTAAGGTAGGTGTCTTCTGCAATCAAAAGATCAGTGTTCTCCATTTCACTCATAACAAAACCTCAATCTCAGTTAGTTTCATAGTTGACGGAAATCGGAACGATTTCCTCGTCATATTCCAACATAGCGATATCGACAGGATCGATCATCTCGACTGGATAATCCACGAGAATGGGTGCACCGAGTGCGATCTGCAGTGCCCTGGCGCCGACAATCCTTGCCTTTTCGAATCTAGTGTACTTCATCGTATCACCTGTTTGGAGTAATCTCGGGTATTAGGGTGTTAGTTATAAAGCTTTCGTCCATTCTGGGTTCTCCTCTCCTATATTCTAAGGATGAACGCATACTGTCCCCAACGACATGCCCATCTGTCGATGTCACATAAGAGCCAAATAGGTTCCTCTCATTCGGGTATCCATGGAAGACAACCTCAAGCTCTGCCTCTGTGCGTTCGTACGTAACAGGGGAAAGACGGTTTTCACGGAGAACCTCATACTGATGGGAATGTCGATGGACCTCCGTTGGATGAGTTACTCTGATGCTAAGGCCGTTCTCAGAGAGATGTTGTCCCAGGGTCTTTTGGAGCGTTCCGGTGACATGATCCGTGCCGCATTCGATGTATCGGAGGTGGATGTGCCTGTCGCATACAGGCCGAGTAAGGACCTCGTTGCATCCTGTGTGTCAGGAAATGTACCTCTCGCACCCGCTTCCGTATCTAAATCGGCCCAGGAGATCGAACCCAAAGCGGACGATTCTTCGTCAGAGGACCTGATGCCCATCCTGATGCAGAGGGCGGTGGACGCTGGTATGCAACGCAAGGACTTCATGGGTCAGAGCAACAGTCTTTCCAGGAAGTTGGGTATATTCATAGAAGCCGCCGCACTTTATGTCCTCAGGGACAACGGTGCGGACGTATCCGACCTCACGGGCCGTGTGTACGAGTCCGTGAGGAGGAAATGAGTTTCTTCACTCTTTCTTGATGAAGTTGGCGAGGGTCATCGTTTTGTTGTTGACTCCTCCACCGATCGAGCCACCGCTCTGGACGACCTCGGTGAGCTTGATTCCGAGGGCCTTCTCGACCTTCTTGATGAGTTTGTCGTCCGGTGTCAGGTCCTCCGCCTCCACTTTGGCGATGATACCTTTCTTCTCACCGATGGATGCGGCGAACTTCTCGATGTCCATGCCCTTGGCCTCACGCGCTTCCTTGATGACATCTCCGTATCCGATGACCAGTTGGATACGGTCCCTTCCGTCGGCATAGAGGTTCTTGGGGTTCATACGCCTCTCGCGTCTCTCGAGCCTCTGCTGGAGGATCGCGGAGGATGGTCCTGCAGCTGCGCCGCTGCCTCTGGCGTTCCTGCTCTCATCGCCGAATTTGGCGCAGTTAGGACAGACGCTCAAGCTGGTGCCCTCGATGTACACCGTTCTGGTGGAAGGCACGTCCTTACCGCACATTTCACATATCATACGGCATCCTAAGATGTATGTGGGATATAAATCTTGACAGATTTCCGAGACCCAGACCGATCGTTTTCCGATTATCGCGGAGTTCGAATCGATGTTGGGCTCATTGAGAGGGTGTCCATGAATCATCCGTCGGAGGGATGTATTTTGGCTAAGCCTTAAAAACCACGTGCGTGATAGAGTGTATCGTGACAGAAAGCGAGAATACCGGAGTAGGTGAGACCGAATTCGAGCTCAGAGAACAGATCAGGAGTCTCGAAGAGAAGAATGTCAGGCTCATGGAGGACCTCCAGGCCGCAGAGAACGACAAGCGTCATTCCGAAGGCGAACTCTACAGGGTTCAGAAGGACCTTGCCAGACTCAGAAGTGAACTTGAAAGGATCAAGGCACCTCCACTCATCGTCGCGACGCTCCGTGATCTCCTTCCGGACAACCGCGTGCTCGTCAAGAGTTCGACCGGACCGGACTTTGTGGTCACAGTATCCGAATACTGCCCTACGGAAGATCTCGTCGTTGGGGCGAGAGTAGCGCTCAACAAACAGACTCTGGCACTCATGCAGGTCCTACCCTCACCGTTCGATCCAGTAGTTAGTGGTGCGGAGATTATGGAGAAGCCCAAGGTCACCTACGAGGATATTGGTGGCCTTAAGACCCAGATGCTCGAACTTCGTGAAGCTGTCGAGGATCCTCTCCTCAGGCCCGAACTCTACGAGAAGGTCGGAATCGAACCGCCTAAGGGGGTTCTCCTCGTAGGTCCGCCCGGAACAGGTAAGACTCTCATGGCAAAGGCCGTCGCCAATGCCACCGATGCGACCTTCATCAGATTGGTCGGTTCGGAATTGGTACAGAAGTATATCGGAGAGGGAGCAAGACTCGTCCGTGAGCTGTTCGAACTTGCCAAGGAGAAGGCCCCCAGTATCATATTCATCGATGAGTTGGACTCCGTCGGTGCAAAGAGGCTGGATGTCACCACATCCGGAGACCGTGAGGTTCAGAGGACCCTCATGCAGCTCCTGTCCGAATTGGACGGATTCACACCGATGAGTAATGTCAAGATCATCGGAGCCACCAATAGGCCAGATATCCTGGATGATGCGCTCCTCAGGCCCGGAAGATTCGATCGTATCGTCGAGGTTGGACTGCCGGATGTGGATGCTCGTTCCGACATTTTCAAGATACACCTCTCACGTATGAATGTCGAAGAGGATGTCATACCCAAGAAGCTTGCCGAGATCTCCGATGGTGCGTCCGGTGCGGAGATCAAATCAATCTGTACTGAAGCAGGTATGCTCGCAATCAGGGATGGAAGGGACATCGTTCACCTGGATGACTTCCTCAAGGCGAAGACCAAGGTTCTGGAATCTGGAAGGAACAAGGTAAAGCAGGTCCCGACACACATGTTCGGATGACCCAGTAAAATGTTTTGAAAAATCGGGAGGATCGTGCCCCATGGGCACCACCCTCTCGTACAGTTCTGATACCGTTCACATTATGTCGTCTGGATCCTCTCCACCGAAGAATGAAAGCTGTGAGGCACCATAGATTTCTTCCATGCCCTCGCCCTCTTTTGCGGATACGGCCCTCATATCTCCGAACACTCCGACATTCTCCATAGTCCTGAACAGTTCCATCCCTACTACGCCGGTGGGGTCGGCATCATCATCTAGGAGATCCCCGTACAATGCGTTGGGGTCAGAGAACCACTGTACCAGTCTTTCCCTCTCCTCCTCTGTAAGTACATCAGATTTTGTCAGAAGGTTGATGATGGGAAGCTGAAGTCTGTATTGTACCAACATGCCCAGCATCATTCCGGATACGAATCCGTTGGGGCTTCTGTACAACAATGGGTCGGAGGTGTACACGATCATGGATTTGTTCTTACCCAACGCTTCCACGAGTCTTACGGACGACTCTCTGAATGCGAAGAGTTCTAGTTGCCCGGGTGTATCGATGAGAACATACTTTGTCTTGTATTCAGAGACTGCATCTACCAGTTTGTCGACATTGACGGCCATGAGGTCCGCCGCGACAATCTGTGCACCGTTGGGTCCGAGATTGTATTCATCCATGACCTCTTGCAGATTGATCCATTCTCTGATATCGATGTCGGCAGTGTATGGGATCATATCACTTCCCGGATCGAGATTGACGGTGATTGCGTCTATTCCATTGTAGTCAAGCCATTCCTTGTATGCTTGAACCAATGTACTTTTGCCGCTTCCTGCCGTTCCGACGAAGTAGATGAACCTCATGTCTTCACCGATACCGTACAGGGATATGGTTCTTGTGAATCGTACGTAACTCTTAATATGGAACAGTATGTCTATCTCTGTATGGTAGATGAGAATTACGGATTCTGTCCGCATTGCGGGGAGAATCTGAAATCGGATGCAGTGTACTGTCCTGCGTGTGGTACCGTACTCAAGCAGGAGGCCGCACAGCAACAGTACCACTCCTATGCGAACTATGGGGGTAAGACGCCGATGTCCGGTGCATTCCTCGTTGCTTTCGTAATGTTGGTGCTCTATGCAGTTTTGGAACTCTTTTCGTCCGCATCTTTGTTGACTTTCAATTCCGAGATGTACGATACCCTTGACCAGATCCTGTTGGAGTCCTCCGGTATGACGCTTTCCGAGATCTTCTACGATTCCCTGGGCGTCACTGTGACCAAGGAACAGTTCCTCAACGAGATGTTCGTTCTCGGACTTACCGGTGTGGTATCCGCAATCCTCGCGGGAATCAGTGCATTCCTTTGTTTCAAGCGCAAGGGTCACAAGTACGCGGTCGCATTATGCGTTCTTTCTGCAGTGGTGTACTTCATTGGATGTTGTCTTGCGCCCGTTACCAGTGGAGCCATGTCGGGAATCTTCTCTTTGCTTATCGGTCTCCTCGTCGCGTACCTGATCTATTCGTCGAAGAGATTCTTTACCGATTGATTAAATTTTAAAAACAATGAAAGATGGGGCCTTCGGCCCCTGTTTTCCCAAATCAGATCTTTCTAAGGTATCCCAGATTGGGTTCATAGATGAGGCCCTTGTCCATCAATGAATCGGACAGTTCCTCCACCTCGTTGGCTGAGATACCTTCCTCCGCGGCAAGTCTTTCGATCTCATCCCTTGGTGCACCCTTCGCGGAACCCCCCGGATCCAACCTGTCGATGAATCCGAGAATGATCTCTTCCTTATCCATTCCACTGTCGTTTATTGTCGTGGGTTCGGATTGGGGTGTTGGTGACGATTGAGTGACGGGGGTATCCATGACTTCATCATCCATCTCGTCGGGATATTCTCCGATGTCCTCGGGAAGTCCGAAGTCGACATCGTTGTCAGGAAGCAATTTCCTTAGTGCGGACTGAAGCGTCTTCAGATATACGGTGGATTCGGGATTTCCATAGTGGTCCAATGCCATACAGATTCCCTCGGCCTCCTGTTGGGTGAATCCCTTCGCTATGAGGTCACTGGGTCCTGCTTCTGGATCTTTGACCGCTTCGCGTACCTTGAGGAGACGGTCCCACATGCATTGTGCGGCTTCCAAAAGCCAGAGGTTCCTGTCCTTCTCCTCGATGCGGACGATGCGTTCGGGCCTGATGGAGATATACACCTTTCCTTCTTCGGGGGAGTACGTCCTGATCTTACCGATGACTGCTACGTACGAGGGTGCTTCCAAATCGGCCATGGCAGCCGCGGCCTCGGGTTGGAATCTTCCGACATTGAGGAAGAAGTTACCGTTGATGTCCTGTATTCTGGCTCTCCACATGGGCTCCTCTTCGGTACCGGTATTCTCTTTCTCTACGAGCACTCCTGCGAGGAGCACCCTGTTGACCATGGTTCCAAGGGGAGTAATCACATAGGATGGGGACATCTCCTCCGTTCCCCTCTTCTCTAGGGAGGATGCATTGAGCTCCTTTGCGAATATCCTCCATGCAGTTTCCCTTCCGCTCACTGGATCACCTCCTCGACCTTTGCGAGGAGTTCCTCTGCACCGCTCTTGACATCTACCTCATCGAACGAAGCATCCTTGACAATCATCATTGGTCCGTAGTCCTCCTTCTTCATGACGTTACCACGCACGGAGATGTGTTTCATGACGACCCTTTCCGCGATAGATTTGGATATGATCTCGCTCTCGCCTCTAGCCTTGGAGAGATCCAGTGCTACGTTCAGTGTGATGGCGGTAAGCTTCTCGGTAAGTTCACGACCGACGATAGCGCTGATTGCGCCGGTCCCGTCATCGATTGTGATCTTCATTCTCAGATCATCGGTAGGTTCGACGGTTCCATGCATCTGACACTCGCCATTGATGGTGGAGCGGTTGCATTGGGGGCACCTCCTGATGAGGCCACTGTTCTTCTGTAATTCTATGACTGTTCCGGAGGTCTCGATGTCCATTCCTCCGCCGGATTTCAGGATCTCACCAATCGTCTTCCTGTTGGCCAATGCAGCGGATAGGTCACCGAACGTATCGTCGACCTTGTTGACCTCGGCCTTATCACCAAAATTGAGTTGGGGGATGCCGTTCCACGAGCGGACGTATGCGTTCTTGATGGAGACACTGTCCCCACTCGAGAGTCCGAAATCGTTCCATGCAGAGAACTGTACCTTTCCAGTCTCATCGGCGATGATGCCGGAGAACACTACTCTGGGTTCTCCTTTGACCGTTATGTTCCTGGCTTCGACGGAGACAATCTTTCCGGTGACGGAGACGTTTCCGATACCTTCTCTGAGATCCGCAATCTTGGCGACAGAGGATGAGTAGGAGATGGGCCTCTCGGCAAGTTGCATGGATGGGTCGTCCGCGAGTTCGTCCTTCTTGTTGAAGATGCAGTTCTTTCCCATATTGACCTGGATACGGTCGTTCCAGCGTTTGGTGTATGCATTTCTGAAGAGCCAGATCTGTCCTTTTGCGATGTCGCCATGATTGGATCCATCCCAGACGGTGAAGGATGCGGTTCCGGTACTGTCTCCGATGATTCCGGATACGATCTCGCGTTCGACACCCTTGATCCTTACGACCTTCTGTTCGCTGAAAACGATCTTCGCAAGGATATCGACGTTCTGCTCCATTCCTGTGAGTTCACCGATCTTCTTGGAGACTGCGTTGCCTGTGACGAAACCGGTGTTCTGTGCAGATGGCACGGACCCTCCGTATTTCTTGATGATTGCACGCTTTGCCGGTTCCACACCTACGGCATATTCCTCAAGGAACATCTTGAGTTCCTTGACGATGTCTTCTTCCGTAGCCTTGTCTTGGAGCACCTGTTTTAGTTCTTCGATAAGAGGTGTTAGTTTTTCTGTATCCATTGGCTCGCCTCCTTGGTAGGTGATCTACCGGAGCGTCATTCGCAATGGGATGTCCGTATTTAGAACCCTCGGCGTATGCACAATAGGTGTGTGTTATGGACGATGTGCCAGATGTAAATAGTTTCCATATGGTGTTACCATGTCGGACCAATTTTGACACTGGCACTTTCAGGCAACTCGGAGTAAGGGGCGACACGGTCACAATTATGCATTAAGTGATCCCGATACTCATCGGAACCACTGGGGTTTCCGATGAATATTGCGGAAAATTATGTGTAAGATACAATCGCAGTGCGTGTGACCCAGCGAAGAACCTTTATAACGGAAACCAATAAGACGTTATGGTTCCCAAGAACAAGATCGATGCTATTCTGAGCGGATATGATCCCGAGGACATAACGCTCGCAACGATGTGTTCGCACTCTTCGTTGCAGATTTTCCATGGCGCAAGGAAACTCGGCTTCAAGACATTGGGTCTCACGATATCTCACGATACGAGATACTATGACGCCTTCCCTCTTGCAAAGCCCGATGAGATCATCAGGTACAAGAATTTCGAGGACATGGAGTCCAGAGTTGACGAACTTCACGAGAAGAATGTCGTTCTGATCCCTCATGGCTCGTTCGTCGAATACATGGGTCCCGAGAGGTTTGGTAACTACGAGGTCCCATCCTACGGGAACCGTGCAGTGCTTGGATGGGAGTCCGATAGGGGGATGCAGAGGGAATGGATTACCTCTGCTGGAGTTACCATGCCCCGTCTTTTCGCTGATCCTAGGGAGATCAATGAGCCAGTAATGGTCAAGTACCATGGAGCCAAGGGTGGAAGGGGATTCTTCATCGCCAAGGATTATCCAGATTTCAAGATGTCCATCGACAATACCCAGCCATACACCATCCAGGAGTACTGCCTCGGAACCAGGTACTACCTGCACTTCTTCTATGCGCCTAACAAGACCGATGGCTATCGCATCAAGCATGGCGGTTCAATCGAACTCCTGTCCATAGACAGAAGGGATGAGACCAACATCGATGAGATGTACAAACTCGGATCGATTGAGGATGCGAGGAAATATGGATTCAATCCCTCTTTCGTTGTCACTGGTAATGTTCCAGTCGTTATCAGGGAGTCCTTGCTTCCCAAAGCGTTCGAGATGGCCGAGAAGGTCGTCAACCGTTCCTATGAGCTCTTTGGAGGAATGTGGGGGCCGTTCTGTCTCGAGACTGTTGTCACAGATAAGCTTGAGTTCAAAGTGTTCGAGATCTCCACGAGGATCGTTGCAGGTTCCAATCCGTTCATTTCCGGTTCACCATATGCTGACCTGATCTATCCTGGATTAAGTACTGGTGCAAGGATAGCATTGGAACTCAAGAACGCACTTAAGGACGAGACGTTCAATGAATTGATGACCTAATCACCGATTCGAAACCCATTGTGGGGGTGGGCCGATTGTGGCTCAGTCCCCCAACATTTATTACAATATCCCGATACACCATCCACTGTACTAGCATAGCTGGTGAATCGTAAATGATGACATCGCAGAGACTTCAGGAGATCCCCCCATCGGGTACGATCGCAATCTCCAATCTTGTAAGTAAGATGAAAGCGGAAGGAAAAGACGTTCTTTCTTTCTCCCTCGGTGAACCTGATTTTGCAACTCCCGACAATATCGTGGATGCATGTGTCGATTCCCTAAAGGGTGGTTTCACCCATTACACGCCTTCTATGGGAATCCCCGAACTCAGAAAGGCCATCGCAGAGTCCACAAAGGCGAAGAACGGCATACCCTGTGAGGCAGGAAACGTCCTTGTCACTCCCACCAAACAGGCATTGTTCATGATCTCCCTCGCATATCTTAATCCCGGTGACGAGGTCCTCCTTCCCGATCCATCCTGGGTCTCGTACGAGGCACACATCAGGATGTGCGGTGCGATCCCCAAGTACGTCTCCACCAGTTTCGATGATGGATTCGTCATCAATCCTGATAGTGTCGCAAAGCAGGTCACGTCCAAGACCAAGATGATGGTGATCAACTCTCCTTCCAACCCGACCGGTTGCGTTCAGCCAGAATCCACCTTGAAGGGGATAGCGGATATCTGTAAGGATAATGACATCATCGTTCTCTCAGATGAGATCTACGAGAATATCATCTATGAGGGCAAGCACCATTCGATAGCCGCTATGCCGGACATGTTCGAGAGGACCATCACCGTTTCCGGTCTCTCCAAGACCTATGCCATGACTGGATGGAGACTCGGATGGATGATCGCTCCCGAAGCGGACATCAAGGCTGTGAACAAGCTCCAGTCCCATTCCGTCACCTGTTGTACCTCCTTCACCCAACCTGCGGCCATTGAGGCAATCAAAGGTCCACAGGATGACATGAGGGCCATGGTGGAGAAGTTCAAGAAGCGCCGTGATCTGGCACTGGATCTCATAGAGGAAATCCCAGGTCTGGAATGCAATGTTCCAGGGGGAGCGTTCTATCTCTTCCCCAAGTATTCCGCGAAGATTCCGTCCAACGAGCTTGCCGAGAAACTGCTCACCGAGGGATTGGTCGGAGTCACACCCGGAAGAGCGTTCGGTCCATGCGGAGAAGGATTCTTCAGATTCTCCTATGCCGCAAGCGAGGAGGATATCATCGAGGGACTCGCAAGGATCAAGAGGGTCCTTTCCACACTCTGATGTCGGATCGGGTGTTTCGGCACTCTCCGATAAACACTTTCTCAAATCCATATCTTTTTAGGATGTGCCAGATATACAATTCTGTTCAAAATGTCCTCATCTTAGCGTGACTGTTTTCGCGCACGCGCATGCGTCTATTTTTTATCTCAGTGCGAGATACCGTCACATGTACGCGTGCGTACGCAACGCGTGAAAGAGGGATAGTTTGGCAAGACACTTGTTCACGGTCGGTCCGGTCTATGTGGAGGATGGAACCCTTCAGGCACAGACCAATCCAATGATCACACACAGATGTAAGGAATACAAGAATCTCCACGGAGGCATCGTCGAGAAGATCAGGAAATGCCTGCAGACCGATGATGACATCTTCTTGGTTGGAGGGTCCGCAACCATCCTGTTGGAGGGTGCGATCAGGAACGGTGTCAATAGTAACTCCTTGGGAATGTCCAACGGTTCATTCGGAAAGAGATTCATCGAGTGCGGTACCGCAAACGGTAAGAACGTCACTCAGGTCCATGTACCTTGGGGGAAGGCCATCAAACCCGAAGATATCGAGGGCAAGGTCACCGAGGACATCGAGGCGGTTCACTGGGTGAGCAACGAGTCCTCTACGGGTGTGTTGAGTGATAGCGTAGCACTCGCAGAAGAGGTCAGGAAGCAGAATCCCGACGCATTGATCATGGTCGATGCGGTCACATCCGCCATGGCAGCGGACCTTAACCTTCCCAAGCTTCAACCCGATGCATTGGTGTTCGGAACACAGAAGGCGCTCGCACTTCCACCCGGACTCGCCATTGCGGTCGTAAGCGACAGAATCATAGAGAAGTCCAAGACTGCTGCGAACAAGGGATTCTACACCGATTTCGTCAAACTCAAGAAGAATGCGGATGATAACTACGCTCTCACAACCCCTCCCGTTTCGTTGCTATACGCATTGGATTACCAGTTGGACAGGATCCTCGAGGAAGGCATGTCCACACGTTACAGAAGACACGACGAGATGGCCAAGCTCGTTCAGGACTGGGCAGAGGAGAAGTTCAACGGCCTCTTCCCCGAAGATGGATACCGTTCCAGGACCATTGGAGTCGTGAACCGCGGTGATTTGGACTTCGACACCTTCCACAATGCACTCAAGGCCAAGGGATATGAGATCTCCAACGGCTACGGTGAGGTCAAATCGTCGACATTCAGGATCGGTCACATGGGTGACACTACCCCTGACATGATCAGAAAACTCCTTTCCGCAATGGATGAAGTATTGGAGGAGATGCAATGAAGATTTTGGTATCCGATCCCCTCTCTGAAGAGGGACTCACTATCCTCAGGGATTCAGGTATCCCTGTGGATGTCAAACCCGGGCTCACCGAGGATGAGCTGTGTGCGATCATCGGGGAATATGACGGACTCGTCATCAGGTCCGGAACCAAGGTGACCAAGAAGGTCATCGAGGCCAGTAAGTGCCTCCGTGTTGTAGGCCGTGCAGGTGTCGGAGTCGACAACGTCGACATCCCCGCAGCGACCGAGAAGGGTGTGCTCGTCATGAACACTCCTTCCGCGAACATCCTGTCCGCAGCGGAGCACACCTGTGCAATGATCCTTGCATCGGCAAGGAAGATCCCGCAGGCACACGAGTCCATGCACAAGGGCGAGTGGAAGAGGAGCAAGTTCAGCGGAATCGAGCTCAATGGGAAGACTCTCGGTATCATCGGAGTCGGACGTGTCGGCGGAGAGGTCGCAAGGCGCCTCAAGCACTTCAACATGAAACTCGTCGGATACGATCCATTCCTTCCTCCAGAGGTCGCAGCGGATATCGGCGTTCGTCTCACCACCCTTGATGAGGTCATCGAGGTTGCGGACATAATGACCATCCATACCCCTCTTCTTCCGGAGACCAGGAACATGATCAGCATGCCCCAGTTCAAGAAGATGAAGCCCAGTGCAATCCTGGTCAACGTTGCACGTGGCGGAATCGTCAATGAGGACGATCTCTACGATGCACTCAAAGAGAAGGTCATCGCAGGTGCAGCATTCGATGTATGGTGCGAGGAGCCCCTCTGCGAGCACGAACAGAAACTCCTCGAGCTTGAGAACCTCGTTACCACACCCCACTTGGGAGCCAGTACCGTAGAGGCACAGGAGAGGGTCGCCGTCGAGATCGCAGAATCCGTCATCAAGTATCTCAGGGACGGGGAGATCGTCAACGCGATCAACGCACCTCGTGGAAAGATGGATCCCGTTACCGCTCAGTTCCTGCCGCTTGCAGAGAGGCTGGGAATGGCCGCAGCACAGTTGAACGGTCAGAGGCCCATCGATAATCTGGAGGTATCCTTCAACGGAGAGCTTTCCGATAAGAACACCAGAATGCTCAATCTCTCCATCCTCATCGGAATCATGAAGAGCATGGTCGGTCAGGGCAACGCCAACATCGTCAACGTCGAATCCCTCGCGAAGAGCAAGGGAATCAGTGTCAAGGAGACCAAGAACAAGGATGCGGTCATCTACGACAGCACCATCGGTGTCAGAATCGAGACCAAGGGTGACGTCTTCGACCTTGTCGGAACTATAGTCGCACATGAGCCCCGTCTCGTCGGAATCAATGGATTCAGGTTCGAGATCCCCATGCATGGCGGAATGCTTCTTGCACGTTACAGGGACACTCCCGGAACCATCGGTAAGGTCGGTAAGGTCCTTGGAGACAACGGCGTGAACATCGCGATGATGTCCGTCGGAAGGGATGCTCCCATGGGAACTGCGGTCATGGCCCTCAGTGTCGACGACCCCATCTCCGAGGACGTTCTCAAGATGGTAGATGAGGCATCCGGATTCGAGGATTCCAAGTACATCTTCATCGAGTGATTCACATGAGCGGAATAGTCACTGTAGAGGAGCTTACGAAGGCGATCTGCAACAGTCCGAACAACAGGGGGATCCAGGAGATGGCGGCGTACGACCTTGCCATCCACATCCTCAACTTCTTCGGATATTCCGACAGGATCATCGACAACATCCTCGAACCGGAGGATCGTGACGCCTTCTACATGTTGGAGGACGCTTCCATCCTGACCACCGAGAGGGAGGAGACCACCCTTTACGATGGAAGGGAGTGGAGGATCCACTATTGGCTCTTCAGGCGTGAGAAGATCGTTGATCTCATCAAGAATGCCAAGGATGAGGATGAGGAGGAGGCATCCTTCGGATTCTCCTTGGACGATGAGGATATCTGGCAGAGGTCCGGTAGCTGATAGCTACCTCCTCTCCATCTTTTTTCAGGATGATCGAAGGTCTGCCGTACGAACCTAGGCCTGGACAGGACAGGTTGATCCGTTTCATAGCTGATGCTTTGGAACTCGGCAGACACTCGGTCATCGAATCAGGTACAGGTACGGGAAAGACTGTCAGTTCCTTGGCGGCCACAGTACCGTTCGCGAAGAGGAACGGCAAACGTATCGTCTATCTTACCAGAACCAAATCGCAACAGAAGCAGGTCCTCAACGAACTCAGGGAGATGTCCTCCGTCATAGATGTGTTCGGTGTTGCGATACAGGGTCGTTCCATTTCAACATGTCCGCGTATGTCGGAAGATCCGAACCTACGCAACGGATCTCCAGAGGAGATGTCCCGTCTCTGTTCGCATCTGAAGTCCAAGAAGGGAGGAGGGGGTTGCAGATACTACGACTCGATCTGTAATATGGATGTTGATGTCTACGTAGACGATCTGTTGGATAGGAGGTTGGATCCCGAATCCTTCATGGAACAATGTCTCGATGATGGTCTGTGCCCATATGAGATGATGAAGGCCGCAGTACCGTTCGCGGATGTGGTGGCGGCACCGTACACGTTCATAGTCCTCCCATACATCCGGGAACGTTTTCTTGAGTGGATGAACTGTACGATAGAGGATACGATAATCGTCGTGGATGAGGCCCACAATCTTCCGGACTATCTTCGTGAATCGTTCACTTCCGAATATCATGTACATTCGTTGAACAGTGTGCAGAAAGAGGCCGAGATTGAAGGCGACCCATTGGTGGCCAACGGTATCACCGTCACCGATGTGGTGGAGGCCATGAGGATATGTTTCCTAGAAGCGAACATGGAGTACCTACATGATGTCGATGGGTTGATCCCATTCGGATTCCTCCAAGAGGTGTTGATGGGGGAGCTTCATGTGACCTCGCCTATTATATCCAACATCTGTAAGAGCATGTCCGAATTAGGTGAGATCATCAGGGAACGTAAGAAGTCCGAACATAAACTTCCGCGGTCGTACATAGGCAACCTTGGAGATTTCCTCACATTCTGGACGATGTGCGATGATGCATCATATGTAAGACTGATCAATGGAGGGGAGGATCATTCTTTGGAAGCATATTGTATGGATCCATACGAGGCGGCGGAGCCATTCAGAGATTGTTTCGCATCCATCCATATGTCAGGTACATTGGAACCGATTCCCGATTATATCTTGGAATTGGGATTGAATCGTTGTAAGCATGCATCTTTCCCATCACCGTTCGATCCGGAGAACCTTCTGACGCTCTATGCCGATGATGTTACCACCAGACATACGGACCTACAGGTGGATCCGGACAATATAGATCGTATCGCCGATCATATCGTGTCATTGGTCAACGGTGTTGGCAGGAATACGGCCGTATTCTTCCCATCGTACGATATGATGGAACGTTTTATCATCAAAGGTCTTCCCGGAAGATTGGAGGGGGATGTATTTTCCGAACGGAAGGGTATGACGCAGATCGAATTGATGGATACTGTGGACACATTCAGGTCATCCGTCGGTGGGATACTGTTCGCTGTCACCGGTGGACGTATCAGTGAGGGTCTAGACTTTCCCAGTCGTGATTTGGAATTGGCCATCATCGTAGGTCTACCATATCAAAGACCCAGTGCAAAAAAGGATGCCTTGATGAGATACTGTCAGTACCGTTTCGATAGTGGATGGGACCATGTGGTGAAGGCACCGATGATCAGGAAGATGCGCCAGGCACGTGGACGCCTGATAAGGTCCGAATCGGACAGGGGTGTGGCCGTGGTATTGGACAACAGGGTGACCCAGATTCCGGGTTTTGATGCAATATTATCGGATAACCCCGTCCGTGATTGTAACCTATTCTTTGATGGGGTCATGTTGCCCAGCGATTTCGCCGTCAGAGCCAGGATGGCCCAGTGATAGTAGGCCCTTGGTCATATATCCAAGCAGTGCTACTAATGTGATGTTCCTAATCACAAGCAGTAATATGCCAAGTGTAGGATAAGGTGATGTAGCATCTATTCTGCCACCGATGGATGGTGCAAAACTCCCCATGTTCACTGCAAATGCTAGTTGTGTTAACGCTAAAGCGCAAGCGAACATAATCTCTGTTCTTTTTTCCCAAACAGGGTCCATGATGGCACATGCAATCACGACAAAAGGAATCATCCAAATTATGTATTGGGAAGATAGAACTTTGTTGACCAGTATGAATAACATTACTACTACAAAGGATGCAAGTATGATACCCAGGAACGCATCCTTTTCCTCAATCTTATGAACAATCGTTCCGTACATGATATAGGTTGCGACAATCAATACAATCATAATGTACAGCATAACTCCTGCGATGGCATCTGGTACTGGCCCATAGATGTGGTCTGATCCGTAATTGAATTGGTAGCCAATATCTATGATTCCTATTTTGTCAAACAACATCAGGAATGATGATACCAGAGATTCCGTTTGCATACCTCTGTCCATATGGTATGTCAGAAACATGAACATGGTTTCTGGATCTGATATGAAGAACGGTAACATCGATGCGATGCCTATTGCTACACATATGCCAACTCCTTTTAAAGCATCTCTCCCCCTTCCGTTCATACATAAATATATTAGGAATACTGGGGCTAATAATGCAGGGAATAGTTTTGTCATGGTGCCTATTGCTATCATGACCCAGGCAAGATTCATTCTATTTGTTTTGAAGAAGTATAGTGCAAATAAGCATATCATTGTGGGGAAGATGTCGTATCTATCCATTATGAATTCAAAGAAACACATGCAGAGGATGATGTACAGGTCTGTGTATCTGCGTGGCTTGTCGGAGTACATATCTGCAAGCTTGTATGTGCAAATCAATCCTGCAAGTAAGGCGATATATACCATTACACCAAAAGCGATTTCGTATGTGAATGGTGAGAATGAGAACAGTCTGGGTATGAAGATCAACAACATTGCTAGAGGCGGATATTCTGCAGGAAAATCACTGTATGGCATTTGAAGGCTGGCCATTTTTTCTGCATATTCAAAATATAATCCACTAACCTCGCTGGGTAAGTCGAAGGTTTGCACTATCGCAAAAAAAATTATTGCAACTATTAAGAAGATGATTGTGAACTTTTTAATCTGTTTTCTTAACTCTTCATTCACATCTGCGAAAAGCTTCACAACCAGGTATTGACTTCTCCATTATTAGATTATGTGGTATTTTTGCGACGGAAGACCACAAATTTACTAAGTATGTAGTTTAATACAATTTCTACAGCTGAATTAACGCCCCTGGCGAACAATCCTGGGACACCGAAGAACACGAAGTCGAGACCAATGCTGAGCAGGATAGGGAACAGAATGATCGCAACCGCGCCTGTGAAAATTCTGGCGGCGAAGAACTCCGCAAGTTCTGCACCCAATGTGATTGAGTTAGATTCAATGCTCCTGAATACTAGGTATTTGTTGACGAAGAACGCGAATAAAACAGCACACAACCAGGATATGCCGTTGGCCAAAGAATAGTTGACTCCGAGAAGTGCCAGTATCGCATAGCTGACCCAGCTTACGATGACAGTGAGGATTCCGAAGGCTATGTAGCGGACCCCCTCATCGTGCTTTTCGAGGAATTTTCCCATCTGTTCCTTCATCGAATCGATGATGTCTACTTCGTATAAATTGTTTCTATATCGTCTTGACCTCAACCATCATATATCCGCGCGCGCATAGTATTGTCAGAGGCAGAACATGGACGTCGTAGATGTTCTATTGATGATCGTTATTGGAATCTGGGTGTTCGTTCCCGCAATGCTACCCAATTCCAATGCTGCGTTGATTGGTGGGCATGCACCTGTAGATTTTGGAAAATCTTGGAGGGGCAAGAGAATCCTCGGAGACGGTAAGACTTGGCGCGGTTTCATAGGTGGGGCCCTGAGCGGAGTCGTTATCGGTATCCTGATGATTGGGATTTCTATCCTTTTCGGAAGCGAGAACCATTGGGGATTCGGACCATCATGGGCGGACAACATCGGAATCCTGTTCTGCATGTCCTTCGGAGCTCTTATTGGAGACATGATGGGATCTTTTCTCAAGAGGAGGATCGGAATAGAGAGAGGAAAGAAGGCTCCTATTCTGGATCAGTTCGATTATGTGGTAGGTGCATTCCTTTTCCTAGGAATATTCTACCCTCAGTGGGTGTATGCGACATACATTGAGGGTTACCATATCGTTGCACTCATCGTTCTCCTGTTGTTTGTGTATGTTTCACATCGTGTGGCCAACTACATCGGATATTGGATGGGCGTGAAGGACAATCCATGGTGATAGCATGTCCAAGATGTCCCAAGCATTGACAGACTGTGGAGCCCTTCAGATAGGTGACTTCACTCTCGCATCCGGAGCCAAGAGCTCCTACTATATCGATATCAAGAAGGCCAGTACCAATCCCGATGTCCTCAGGCTCATTGCACAGCAGATGGCCGATAATCTCAGGAACTCCGCCATCAAGGTTGACCGCATCGCAGGAGTCGTTCTTGGATCCGTCCCTCTTGCTGCCGCACTGGCACTAGAGACCGGCATCCCCTATGTGATGATCAGGAAGGAGAAGAAGGACCATGGTACTGGAAAACTCATCGAAGGCACCCTCAACATCGGGGACAAGGTCCTCGTCGTCGAGGACGTCATTACTTCTGCAGGTTCCTCCATCTCTGCGATCGAGACCCTTAGGAGAGAAGGTGCGGTCGTCGAGAACGTGTTCTCCGTCATCGACAGGGAGTCTGGCGGTTCGGAGAATCTCAAGCAGATCGGTGTCACGCTCCTACCTTTGGTCAAGGCCTCCGAGCTCTTTTGATGTCCTATGTTGGTCCCGGAACCCGATTGTTGCCTATGCGGCCTATGCGATGGCAGGACTACCATAGTCCTTCCGGATGGGAACCTGTTATCGAAAGTGGTGTTCGTAGGCGAGGCTCCTGGTGAGAACGAGGACCTTCAGGGCAGACCATTCGTTGGGAAGTCCGGAAAGATCCTTGCAGATGCGATGGCGTTGGCCGGGATATCCAGGTCCGACGTTATGATCACTAACACGGTGAAATGCAGGCCACCATCAAATCGGGATCCAAAACCCGAGGAGATGGAGGCATGCAGACCGTTCTTGGAATCCGAACTGTCCGGTCGTTCTTTGGTTGTAGGTCTTGGTAAGTCCGCTATACGCGATCTCATCGATTATGATGGGAAGATGGCGGACATAGTCAACAGGATAGTGGATCTTGATATAGGCGATGGTACCGTCAGGTTCCTTCCTACATATCATCCTGCAGCATGCATCTACAACAAGAGTGCCAGGGTGGCATTGGCGGAGGCCATGGGCATCGTGAGGTCGTATCTATGAAATGTTTCACGTTGGATATGGACGGCACGATATATCTGGGGGACGAGCCGATCCCGGGGGCATTGGATTTCATAAACACATTGAAGGAGAGGAAGATCCCCTTCAGATTCCTTACCAACAATTCCTCCAACAAACGGGATGCCTACTGTGCCAGACTCAATAGGATGGGTTTTGATGTGGATACATCGTCCATACTAACATCCACGATCGCCACACTCAGATACATCAGGGACAGGTTCCCGGGCAAGTCCGTTTTTCCGATCGGTGTTCCTGGTTTCGTGGAGGAGGTGGAGGAGGCAGGAATCCCCATAGATATCGATGATCCAGATATCGTACTCCTTGCATTCGATCGCACCATCACCTATGACAAGATCAACAGGGCGTACAAGCTCCTCAGGAACGGTAAGGTCTTCATAGCCACACATCCGGACGATCTCTGTCCTGCTAAGGGTGGGTACGATATCGACATAGGTCCGTTCATCAGAATGTTCGAACAGATGACTGGCACTGAGGCCATCATCATCGGTAAACCTAACCGTCTCATGCTGGAGATGGCAGCATCCGACATCGGATGCAGGCTGGAGGATATCGTCATGGTCGGCGATCGTCTGTACACGGACATCAGAATGGGTGTGGAATGCGGTGTGGATTCCGTAGCAGTTCTGTCAGGGGAAGTCACCAGAGAGGACATCGATTCCTCCGAAATCAGGCCCACGTACATCTGCGATACCGTAAGGGACATCATACCTCTGCTCGACAGGATGAATGGTCTTTCTCAGTAGTCGCGTACGTGCGTCAATAATTACGCATGTGCGTGTATGAATAATTGTGCGAGAGCGTCATTAAATAACAATATTTCGATAGGGTTCCCGCCCGAGAGGGCATGGGATGCAAACCGGGCCTATGGCCTATTTCGTCCCCCTGAGGGGGATTTCAGATGTATTTGAAGCAGGTAGAGTTGGAGAACTTTAAGTCATTCGGAGGGAAGATGACCATCCCTCTGATGGAGGGATATATGGCAGTCACCGGACCGAACGGTTCCGGTAAATCGAACATCACCGACGCCATCCTATTCGTGCTCGGCCCTAAGAGTTCCAAGGCGATAAGGGCGGGAAAACTTACCGATCTGATATTCGATGGAGGGAAGACCGGGAAGAAGGCCCAATACACGAAGGTATCATTGGTGTTCGACAATTCGGACGGCATTCTTCCATGGAACGATACGATCGTCAGGTTGACCCGTCTCGTAAAGATCTCCGCTAATGGTGAGGACTACACATCCCACTTCTATATCAACGACCAGAAGTCCACTCTATCCGAGTTCGAGAGTCTCCTTTCCAAAGCACGTATCAGTGCTGATGGGTACAATCTTGTCCAGCAGGGTGATGTGACCAGGATTGTCCAGATGGGAGCCATCGAAAGGAGGCGTGTACTAGACAGTATCTCCGGTATCGCCAGTTATGATGCAGACATATCCCGTGCACAGGGAGAGAGGGCAGTCGCCACCGAGAATCTCGAGCGTGTGTCGTTCATCCTTGACGAGCTCAACATCAGGATCGATGCTCTCAAGAAGGACATGGATGCGGCCACCAGATATCTGACCATTCAGGATCGTCTCAAGATGTCCAAGGCGCAGATGGTACACAGGAACATCCAGGACCGTCGTAACGAGCTCTCTGCGTCGGAGAAGAACGTTACAGATACGTTGCAGGCATTGGAGGACATCAAGAAGGACCTTGTGGAGAAGGCGAAACTCATCGACGATCTGGCCATCGAGATCTCCAGTGTAGAAGAGGAGATTACCAACAGAGCGGGACCGGAATACAAGAAGATCTCCGACGATATCCTCTTGATCGCAGTCGAGATTGCCAACCTGTCCGATAGGATCGAGCGTATGGAGGCCGACAACGAGGAATATAGGGCCAATATTGCTCAGAATGCCGAATACATCATCGATGCCGAGAAGAATATACTCACACTTACAACCGAGATCGACAACAATTCCATTTTGATTTCGGAGAAGACCGTTCAGAGGGATGAGGAGGCAAAGAAGGTCTCCGAGATCGAGGCGGAACTCCGTGCAAAAGGTGGAAAGCTGAAGGAATACCAGGACACATTGGAGGCTTTGGAGCCCAAGATCGATCGTGCGGAGGAGAAGGAGGCAGAGCTCAGGTCTGCCGCCATGTCTTTTGCCACCAGGAAGGACGAGATCTCACGCAGTCTCGCTGCATCCGAGGAGGCCGTTAAGGATACCAAGTTCAATATCAAGGACGCGGAATTCTCGCTCTCCGAAATCAGGAAGGAGTTGAAGGACAACGGTGCGGACGCGATTCGTCAGAGGATCCAGGCCGAGAAGGCCAAGGAAAGGGAGCTCGAGACCAGGGAGTCCGAGCTCGTGTCCGCAGCATC
Source organism: Thermoplasmata archaeon (assembly GCA_015063185.1). Lineage (GTDB taxonomy): Archaea > Thermoplasmatota > Thermoplasmata > Methanomassiliicoccales > Methanomethylophilaceae > SIG5. The sequence continues at coordinate 15,404 of SUSY01000002.1, read as the reverse complement.
CAGGATCAACGAGGAGTATCTCCGTCTCAAGGCAGAGAAGAAGGTCACCGATGCCATCCGCGGTTCGGCCGCCGTCTCCCGTGTCATGGACCTCAGGGATACGGGCACTGTGAAAGGAATCCACGGCACCATCATGGAGCTCGCATCGGTCGACAAGGAATATGAGACCGCACTCTCCATCGCAGCAGGTAACAAGATGCAAGCCATCGTCGTGGACGACGACCAGGTGGCCGCCGATGTCATGGCGATAATCAAGAGGGAGAACCTCGGTCGTGCGACCTTCCTCCCGCTCAACAAGATGATCGATGGTAAGCCCCGTGCCAAGGCGATCATGGTCGCGAAGGAGACAGAGGGTTACGCCATAGATCTTCTCGACTTCGATGATAGGTACCGTGCGGCCTTCTGGTACGTCTTCGCGGACACACTCGTTTGTCGTAACCTGACCGATGCAAGGAGGATCATGGGGGGAGTCAGACTCGTCACCATGGACGGAGAGCTTCTTGAAGCATCCGGTGCGATGGTCGGAGGTTCGGTCGCCAAATCCACACTCAAGTTCGGTGCTGCATCACAGGGAAGGTTGGATGAGGTCGCAGCGGAATACCGTGCAGTCTCCGCATCCATCGAGGGGATCAGAGCGGACATCAAGGATGTGCGTGCAGGTCTGAGGGTCCTTGAGGACCAGCTTATGGAGGCGAACAAGGGCAATGCCGATGTACAAGGCAAGATCGGAAGACTCGAATCGCAGATCAAGGTCCTCCAGGATGAGATGGGTCGTCAGGAGGAAGCACAGAGGAACAACAAATCCGTGCTCGTTCAGATCGAGGCGATGGAGAGGGAGAACGCGGAGGAGCTCACCGCATGTGTGGCGGACCTCGAATCGATGAGGGCGCAGAAGGTCGGACTCAGGGAAAAGATTGCGGAGATCGCACCTGCCGAACTCAGGGATGCCCTAGATCAATCCCGTACGAACGTATACAATCTGAATACCGAGCTCGCAGAACTCACCAAGCATAATTCCGAACTCTCATCCGAACGTTCCGGATACGAGAACACCAAGGCCCTCATGGCCAGGGACACGGCTACCTACGAGGAGAGGGTCCAGTCCAACATCGAGAAGATCGAAGGTAGCAGGGCCTCTATCGAGAGGAAATCGGTCGATAAGGCATCGATGGAGAAGATCAAGGCCAAGATGGATGAGGGGATCGCGGATCTGAATGCGAAGAAGTCCGATCTCCTTGTAAACAAGACCAAGGCGGAGGGGGAGAAGGAAGCCCTCATCACCAACAGGGAATCCAAGGAGTACCTCATCGCCAATATAAGCACCACCGTCGAGAATCTGAGGAAGGAGATCGATTTGTTGGTGATCGAGGCGGACGCCATTACCTTCGAGGTGGAGTTGCCGTTGCCCACCGAGAACGAGCTCAAACGTACGATAAGGAATTGTGAGGAAGATCTTGCCAAATTGGGTAACGTGAACCTTCGTGCAATCGAGGACTACAATGCCACGAAAGCAAGGTATGACAGTATGGATCAGGAATCCAACGAGCTCAAGGATCGTATCAAGGATTTGAACGAGCTTATGGAGACTCTTGGGGAACAGAAGAAGGGTCTGTTCATGAAGACGTACGATGGAATCGACGTCAATTTCAGATCGATCTACGCAGAACTGTCCGGCGGAGGAGAGGCATTCATGAAACTGGAGGATGAGGACGATCCGTTCGCGGGAGGTCTTCTCATCAATGCGAAACCGAAGAACGGAAAGCTGCTGAGGCTCGAAGCACTGTCCGGTGGGGAGAAATCGCTCACCGCATTGGCATTTATCTTCGCCATCCAGGAGTTCCAACCATCGCCGTTCTATGTGTTGGACGAGGTCGATATGTTCCTGGATTCGGTCAATGCGGAAATGGTCGCCAAGCGTGTCAGGGAGAGTTCCGCGAAGGCGCAGTTCATCCAGGTATCGCTCAGGAAGGTTACATTGGCCCTTGCACAGCACCTGATCGGTGTCGCAAGACTTCCGAGCGGATTGAGTAAGGTCATCATGCAGCCCGATCTCGAGGAAGTATCCAAATACGAGGAGGAGGCTGTCAAAAACAAGGATGCGACGGCAGAGGGGGAATAATAGATGGATGGGGAGATCAGAGAGATGAACAGCGAGGCGATCACACAACACCTCCTGTTCCATAAGGCACTTATCGATGACAATGAGGGGTCCGAGAGGATCGACAGGTACATGAGTATCCTGGAGAACGATACCGATGGTGAGAGGCTCCAGGATCCCGAGGACGAATCCATAAGGTCCGTTTTCAGTCTCGTGCTTGAACATGGTCTCGATCCATGGGAGATTGACATCCGTGTCTTCGCCAAACTCTATAGGGAGAAGGTACAGAACAACATGTTCGATATGATAGTCGCAGGAAAATTGGTCCTTATGGCATGGAAGGTCCTTAGGATGCAGTCCGATGCTACTGTCGCGAGCGGCGAGGCCCCTGTCTTCGAGGAATCCGACGACTATGTGTTCGAGGATGACGGTTCCTTCGATGTGGATTTCGAACCCCTCTATGTTCCGAAGATCGCATTCAGGGAGGCCAAATACAGGTTCCCTGTCAGACCCGTCACCATGTTGGAGCTCCTCGATGCCTTCGAGGAGGCTCGCGAGCAGGCAGCCGTCGCCCAGGAGAGGGAGAGGGTCCGTCAGGAGCTCAGGGCCAAGGCTCCCAAGAAGTTCGAAAACAAGGCTCATGAGGAGGATGACGAGAAAGACATCGCCAGGGTTTGGGAGTTGATCCAGAAGCTCGGTACCGGCACAATCCCTCTGTCCGACCTGCTTACGGAGGATAGGATGGAGAATATCACTCGTTTCGTCTCCGTACTGCATCTCGTAAGGGATGGAAAGATCAACATCTGGCAGGACGAACTGCCTTACGGAACCATCTATGTGGAGATCAAGATGGATTGGGCCACAGGTTCCATCGAGAGTCTGCCGCAGGACGGAATCCAGACTCCTAGGGTGGTGATATGATGAACGCCAAGGGTGCTGTGGAGGCAGCCCTGTTCTCTTCATCAAATCCTCTCAGGGTCAGGGACATAGCGGAGAGGACCGGTCTCTCAGATGAGAAGGTCAGGGAGATGTTGGAGAGACTTCATGATGAATATGAACGCAGGAACTCTGCCATGAAGATCTCCAAGATCGGTTCGGATTACGTAATGATGTTAAGGGACGAGTACATCGACTACACCGATAGGTTCACCACAGCGGAATTGACTCCCGGTATGATGAAGACCCTGTCCGCTATCGCTTACAATCAGCCGATCATGCAGTCCGAGCTCTTCAAGACCCTTGGGTCCAGGGTGTACGACGACGTTCCTGCCCTCGTGGAGAAGGGTCTTGTCGCTGCAAAGAAGGTGGGGCAAACCAAGGAGCTCACGACCACCAAGAAGTTCATGGAGTACTTCGGCGTGGAGGCCACCGGAAAGAAGGACATCCGTAGGTGGATGGACGAGCAGGCCTGAGTCCTATGCGTCGGGGCCGGCCACAACTCTTTATCAAACGTTAAATACAGTGTCGTTACTAATCGGAGTCGATAATCATGATCATGCCACTTACAGTACTCGAGAAATCCGTCAACAAGCGCATCTCCCTCCTCCTCAAAGATGGAAGGGTCCTCGAAGGAAAGCTGCTGGAGTTCGACGAGTACATGAATATGTCCCTCGACGAGACCACCGAGGTCACCGCAGCACAGGAAGAGAGGCGCCTTGGCACCGTCATCCTCCGTGGAAACAACGTTGTCAGCATCGCAGTACTTTGATCACAATTACGACAGGGGCGCGTCGCGCCTCTGTCGGTTAGTCCATTTTTGAACCTTTGTTCGTCCGGAACAGTATTTTTTGTTGGACGTTCTGACCATCCAGTAGAACAGTTTATGTTTGGAGAATCAATCTCCTCCTCTGTACGATAGGATATCACATTTCGTACAGGAACCCGATAAAATGGACAGCACAATGATCCTGACTGCCCTGTTGATGCTCGTTGCGGGAATTGGAGTATTTCTGATATCCTGTAACATGCTGAGTTCGAATTTGGAATCAATAAGCAGTTCCAAGCTCAGAGCCATGTTCTCAAAGGCTTCCAAGAGCAAGGTACGCGGAGTCGGAATCGGTGCCGTATCTACCGCTGCAATCCAGAGTTCTGGAGCGACCACCGTTCTTGTCATAGGATTCGTCAACGCAGGAATCATGTCCTTGCCGTTGGCAGCATCCATCATCTACGGTGCTAACATCGGTACCACCATCACCGCACAGATCGTTGCATTGGGTTCCTTCGGCGATTCGATCTCTATGTCTGCCATCTTCTCCGCATTCGCCGGTATCGGTGCGTTCATGAATCTTTTTGCAAAATCTGACAAGTACAAGAAGATCGGGGGGATTGTGGCAGGATTCGGCCTTCTGTTCGTAGGTCTGTCCCTGATGTCCGATTCCATGGAGGGTTTCGCGGAGCTTCCGGAGGTCAAGGAGTTCCTTGCCAGTATCGATAGCATCATCCTTCTGCTCCTTCTAGGGGTCATTCTGACCGCAATAGTTCAGAGTTCTTCCGTTGTTACCGGTATCGCTGTTGTCATGGTGGCCGAGGGTATGATCTCGCTTGATCAGGGAATCTATCTTACAATGGGTTCCAATATCGGATCCTGTATCGTCGCTATCATCGCCGGATTCACGAGCGGACTCAATGCGAAGAGGACTGCCTTGATTCATCTCCTGTTCAATACATTCGGTGTGATCCTCTTCGTCATCGTCGGCTACATTGTCAGTCCATTCGGATTCTCCTACGGAATGATATTCCAGTCGTTGTTCCCCGATATGGGTGCTGTACAGCTTGCGATGTTCCATACCTTCTTCAATTGTGTGACCGTCATCATCATGTTGCCCCTGACCAATAAGTTGATCTCACTGGTGATGAAGATCCTCCCGGACAAGCAAATCGATGAACCTGTGGACGATTCCGTACCTCATATGTTCTACATCAACGATTATATGCTCAAAACTCCCGCTATCGCAGTCGAGCAGGTGAAGAATGAGATCATCAACATGTCCCGTCTTGCCATGGATAACTTCAGGTCCTCATATAACATGATTATGACCATGGACTTCACGGATCTGGAGGAGTTCCGTAAGAACGAGGAACAGATCGATTACCTTAACAAGGAGGTCGCTCGTTTCCTTGTGAAGTTGTCTAATCTCCCCTTATCCAAGAGCGATTCGATCTACATCTCCACCGCATATCGTTCCATTACAGATTTGGAGCGCATAGGTGATTATGCGGAGAATATCATGGAGTACGCAGAGAAGATGAAGGAGACCAACGAAGGATTCTCCAACATCGCCAAGGCGGAGATCGAGAAGGTCGAGAAATTGGTCGAGGACCTTTACGACAAGATCCTTGTAGCATATTCCATGAAGGACAACCGTTCCTTGGAGATCGCATATGATATCGAGGAACAGATCGATATCTTCACTGACGAGATGGCAGAGAATCATATCAAGAGGCTCAACGAAGGCGTATGTACGCTCGATGTCGGTGCAAAATATCTCGCTCTTGCATCCGATACCGAGAGGGTTGCGGACCACCTCATCAACTTCGGAAAGACCATCAGGGACCTTAAACCCTACAGCCAGTGAATTTGGCTATTTCCCCTCCCCTTAGGAGGGGCGCATTTTAATATCGTCATCTTCTACATGTCAACATAGGTGCCCGTCATCCGTATGTGGCATGTCAAGGAGTCTCGTACAATGGTTCAGAGAATGTTCGGAACTAATGGTGTCAGAGGTGTCATCAATGAGGATATGAACACCGATCTGGCGCTCCAGATGGGAAAGGCGATCGGAAAGTTCTTCGGTGGTAAGGTCGCAATCGCTACCGATACACGTGTCTCCGGAGACATGATCAAGTCTGCGGTGTGTGCAGGACTCATGGCCGTTGGATGTGACGTACGTGACCTTGGAATCGTACCTACTCCTGCTATCCAATATCATGTTAAGACCAGCGATCGTATCGTTGGAGGCATCATGATCACTGCTTCCCACAACCCTCCTCAGTTCAATGGAATCAAGTGCATCGATTTTGATGGTACCGAAATGCCCCGTGAGAAGGAGGAGAAGATCGAGATCCTGTATTCCGGAAACATTGAATGTAAGCCTTGGAATGGTATCGGAGTTCTAGAGACATATGAGGGTGCAGGAGAGGAATACATCGATGCTGTCCTGTCACATGTGGATGTGGATTTGATCAGAAAGGCCAAGCTTACCGCCGTCGTCGATTGTGCCAATGGTGCCGCATATCAGACTACGCCCCTTCTTATGAAGAAGCTTGGTGTCAGAGCGATCACACTGAATGCGGATGCACAGGGCGAGTTCCCCGGCCACCCCAGTGAGCCTACCGAGGATAACCTTGCCGATCTAATCGCTCTTACAGGTTCGGTCAAGGCCGATGTTGGTATCGCTCATGATGGGGATGCAGACCGTGCAGTATTCATCGCACGTAAGGGAAAGAAAGGGTACTACATGCCTGGGGACAAGAGTCTGGCCATAGTCGCCAAGACCATCGTCACCGATCTCGGCGGAGGTCAGGTCGTCACTCCTGTCAGTTCATCCTCTATGGTCGAGGAAGTCGTCAAGGCGGCAGGAGGCAGTCTCATTTACACTGCTGTCGGTTCACCTATCGTTGCAAGACGCATGATGAAGGAAGGGTCCGTATTCGGTGGAGAGGAGAACGGTGGTCTGATCTTTGCCGATCATCAGTATTGCAGGGATGGTGCGATGACCATCGCCAAGATCCTGGAGGGCATAGTCAAATATGGTCCGCTCTACGACCAGGTAGAAGCTCTCCCTGTCTATTATGTCGAGAAGAGGAAGATCGAGTGTCCCAACCACAGGAAGGACGGTCTCATCGAGTACATGAAGGACACTTATTCCGTTGGGAACAAGGTAGACACTACCGATGGTCTCAAGATCCTCTATGATGACGGTGGTTGGGTACTTCTCAGACCTTCTGGAACAGAACCGATTTTCAGGATCTATTCCGAATCAAAGGATGAGAACCTTGCTAAGGACAGGGCGATTGAGTTCGAGAAGGTCGCCAACGACTTCGTTAACGGACAGTAAACCTATTTGGGTGCGTTAGCACCCATTTTTACATAGATTAAAAGTCTGATTCAGACCTTCCTGTTCTTCGCGTAGACTGCCATGACTTCCTTGATGAGTCTGGCTGCGAGAACAGGTGTGGCACCGGTCGGATCGGCAGGGGGACAGACCTCGCAGATGTCGAATCCGACGAGCCTGTCACCGATCATGTTGATGGCCTTCTTGACATCGTAGGGGTGAAGTCCGAACGGTTCGGGAGTACCGGTACCGGGAGCATATGCAGGGTCGATTCCGTCGATATCGATGGTCAGATAGACCTTGTCAGCTTTGACGGAGTCGAGTGCCTTACGGACGGCCCATTCCATTCCGTTCTCGTGGATATCGTATGCACTGATGTACGGGATGACCTCATCAGCCTCGAGCTCCTCCTCGGAGATCGACCTCATTCCCAATGCGTATACGTTATCGATTCCAAGATGGTCTGCTGCACGTCTAGTGATGCATGCGTGACTGTTGGGTGAACCCATGTACTCGTCCCTTCCATCCAGATGTGCATCGATGGAGATGAGTGCAATGCTCTTCTCCTCGAACAACTGTACTATGGGAATGTTTATGGAGTGTTCCCCTCCGATGGCGATGGTGAATTTTCCATCGTTGATCGCAGGGGACATCGCGAATTTGACCTCATCGATCATATCCTCAGGGAGGATAAAATCGTCACAATCTCCATAGTCAAACACGTTCAGTTCTGGAAGTGGACCATGTTCAAAATGGGTCCTTTCAAAATTGTATGAGCAGCGGCGGATGGCCGAAGGCCCTTCACGCGCGCCAGCTCTGAAACAAGATGTATGGTCGTACGGAATCCCATAGATGCAGATGTCTGCGTCGTTGTATGTGGATTCAGCGTCCGCGAATGAGATTCCGTTAGGCATATTGTATGCCTACCTTACATCAACTTGTACCTGTCCATTGCGACAAGGTACATGATCTCTGCACCGGGGTCAAGGGAGCACTCGTGGTCCTCGTTGATCTCCATGGTGATGTTCTCGTAGGTCTCGAGGTCCATGATTTGAACTTCGTCTCCCTGGACGGAAAGGACCTGTGCCTTCCTCTTGTCGATGAGGGGGACCTGAACTTTGGTGCTGACGGGTCCAACGAGGGACTTCTTTGCACCGGTGAAGATGCTTGCTGCATCGATGTTTGCCTTTGCGGATCCGTGCTTTCCGGGCTTGGATGTGCTGATCGAAATGATCTTACAGGGCTCCCCGTCAATGTTGACGTACCTTCCGATCTTGAGTTCCCTGATTTCTTTCATCTCCCAATCTGCCATATTTCATTCTCCTTTGCTATCTTTGCATGATTTGGTCGATGATTCCCGTAGAACGGTCAGTCCCAGTCAACCGACATGCATCTTGTACCCCAGTAATCCCTTTCAATATAGATAAAGGTTAGGCGCTTGGTAGGTTATCTCAAAAGGGATGGTTTATTGGTGAACCGTATAATTTTTGTGGGTCTCCGATGTTTTGTGCGGACCTACGTAACACACCCAACCTTTGCTCCGGATGCGCACAGACAGTGAAGAAGGATCCGTCCGTACGCGTTCACCAATGCCTCTCTGTGATTTAATGCTCGATGGAAACGTCAATGCAGCAAGGAACATACCCAGTCGCGGCCTTGGAGCGGCAATGCCCGGTCCGACATGAAACATACTGAATGAGCGAACGGTCCAACAGGGACTGCGAGCATTCTCGACGTTACCCACACGAGACGTCTGGAGAAGGGCCATTTTGTACGAATCTCAGAGGTCAATAATTCTGGGCAACGTGGGTGACAAGATCCTTGTACATCATCATAAAACGTGATCGGGTGCCATACGGGCACCCATTTGATTCATCGGATCAACGTTGTTGACCCTTACCATTTCCCTTCCTGCCACGGTTGCCCCTTCTGTTGGAATTCTTGGGCCTCTGTGGCTTCTTGGGAGGTTCTGGGTATCTGCGTTTCACATCCTCGATCCTCGATGCGAACTGTTGTACCAACTGATCGCCGACGAACTCCCCATGGTACTGGTCCACCTTGGCCGCGATGGAGATCTTGCATGCCAGTGCCCTGGCGATGTTACCGCGCTGCCAATATGGTGCACGATGGATCTCCGGATGTTGATAGATGATTCCGTGCTTTGGGGGTTTCTTTCCGGATTTGAGGTGCCTGAACATCGCCTTTTCCGCACCTAGCAACTGGACGGTGGAAGATGGTAGGGAAGCGAGTCTTTCGAGTCCTCCTGCCAAGGAGATCAGTCTTGCGGTGAGCGGACCTCCGACCAACGCACACAGGTTGGGGCAGCTGGTACTGATGATGTCGGAGATGTACTCCTCCGTCCTCTCCCTGCTGTCATAGATCATGCAGAGCTGGTCAGCCAGGTCCATGATCGACCTCATGTCCTCATCCTCCAATTCTGAGCCTATGGAACCGATCTCGATTCCGAGTTCCTCGATGATCGCATCCCTCTCGCCGAATCTGGCCACAAGTTCCGCGTACTTTCTGTCCTGTGCGTAATCTGCTAGTTCTGGGAAGTGCAACCCGTACCATTCGTGCAATCTCTCGTTCATGAGGTTACAGGTCTCGATCAGATCGTCCAATGACCTCACTGCCTGTACTGCGGACCTGTCGCGGGAGATGGGCTCGGACGTCCTCAATTTCCCCAATCTGATCATCGCATCGTGCATCAGGTCGGAATCGTATCCAAAGTTCTCCGCTTTGATGAAACTGGAATCGAACAATGTGGGTTTTCCGAGAGAGGATTGTCTTCTGTCGGATACCATGAGCTTCTGTACGCCTTCGGATACCTGCGATTCCTCTGGGATCGTACCTCCCCTCTGCATGATCGCAAGTTTGTCCGCGATGACCTCCGCTTCCTTGGGGAAGAGGATCTTCTTCAGGATCCTGTTCTCGTCGCAAAGGAACGTGCCGAACCATTTGGTGACCAACACTGCCATGGGATCACATCTCCGACAGTCTCGCCACTTCATCCTTGGGAAGGCCACGGCATCTTCCGACCAACATCTGTAATCTGGCCTGGAACTCCAGCTCCTCCATCCTGTTGTAAGCGTCGATGAGGTCCTTGCCCTGCGTGACCGCCCCATGCCTCTCCATGAGGATCGCTCTGGATTTCGAATGTGACGCGACGGCGTCCGCAAGTGCTTGGGATCCGGGTGTGTGATACCCTATGGTGGGCACATCCCCCAGTAACAACACTCCTTCGGGAGTCAGGTCGGTCCTGATCCTCCTCTTCATGGTGAGGGCGATACAGTTGAGTGGGTGACAGTGGATTATTGCCTTGGTGTCGGGATTGGCCTTGTAAAGTGCGAGATGCATTCCTGTTTCGATGGATGGCTTTCCCAGGCCATCGAGGACCTTGCCCTCCATGTCCAGGACGATGGGGTCGTCCTCCGTGAGGAATCCTTTGTTCTTCCCGCTGGGGGTGATGAGGATCTCATTCTCGTTGAGCCTAACACTCATGTTGCCTCCTGCGGATACCGTGAGCTTCCTCTCGTAGAGGAGTCCGCATATCTTCACCAACTGTTTCCTAGCATAGTCCTCATTCATTCTCTCACCTTCGAGATCTCTTCGGGTTTTAGGATACCCTTCTCCGTGATGAATCCGGTGACGTATTTCGCCGGTGTCATGTCGAACGCGGGATTGAGCGCGGGTGAGCCGACTGGTGAGATGCGCACGTCTCCGATCATCGTGACCTCCTCCTCGGACCTGTTCTCGATGACGATGTCCTTTCCCGTAGGTGTGTTGAAGTCGAACGTGGAGATGGGTGCGGCCACATAGAATGGGACTCCGAACTCCTTCGCCAGAACGGCCTTCTCAAATGTACCGATCTTGTTGGCGAAATCTCCGTTGGCGGCGATTCTGTCCGCTCCGACGATGATGATGTCCACGCCCTCCCTGATGAAGTGTCCGGACGAACCGTCGGGTATGATGGCATGGTCGATACCCTCCTGGTTGAGCTCCCATGCTGTGAGCTGCATTCCCTGAAGGCGGGGGCGGGTCTCCGATGCATAGACAAAGAACTTTTTTCCATCGGTTTTGGCCTTCCTGATGGGGGCGAGTGCAGTTCCCACATCCACCGTGGCCAACGCTCCAGCGTTACAATGGGTCATGACCTTGAAACCATCTTTGATGAGCGGTCCACCGAATTCTCCGATGGATGTGCACTTGTCCACCATGGACTGTGCGTACGCATCTGCGGCAACGATGGGGTCGATACCTTTGGACAGTTCATTCAGCATGTGATCGACGGCATAGAAGAGGTCGTTCGCGGTGGGTCTTGCGGACTTGGTGACCTTGGCCGCCTCCTCCAGATCGCAACCGGAGAGTGCTGCGAGGCACATGCCGTACGCCGCGGTGGCACCGATGGAGGGTGCACCTCTGGTGGTCATGTTCCTTATGCTCTCGGCGACATCCTCATACCTGTCGAAGGATACGAACACGAGTTCATGAGGTAGCCTCCTCTGGTCGATCATGACGACCTTACCGTCCTCGAACCATACCGCGCGAATGTCCTTCTCCCCATTTTCCGTCCTTACCTTCATTTTAACACTCTACCCTATATCGTGACCATATCCTAAATGGCTTTGCCTATCGGAGATATCCGTTCAATCCTCGGATATTCTGTCCACTGGTTTCACGATCATGGCCCTGACATATCCGGGCCTATCCGTCTTCCTTTTACCAGCCCCCATGCCCACCTTTTCGACAATGAATGTATCTGGCACATCCGAGTTACGTACCGATGCGGCGAATGCGGCACCAGTGGGGGTGACATACTCTCCCTTCGATTCGGATATCCTCAATGGTAGCCCGTACTTTTTGACGATGGAGAGGGTTGCCGGTGCCGGTACAGGTATCACACCGTGTTGGCATCTGACTGTGCCAGTTCCCTCATAGAGTTCGGAGAAGCACACCTTGTCCGGTGACAACTCATCTATACAATGTGCCAGAGCTATAATGTCCGCAATGGAGTCCAGTGCCCCTACCTCATGGAAATGTACCCTGTCCACCGTGGTGCCATGGGCTTCCGCCTCAGCTTCCGCAAGGATCGTGAACATCCTCACGGCGATATCTCTGGCACTGTTTGTGAGATTCGTTCCGGAGATTATCCTCCTCACATCGTCGAGCCCACGGTGTACATGGTGATGATGATGTTCATGGTGGTTCCCCCCGTAGAGGTATTCCATGTCGTGGTCATGATTGTCCTCATCGAGGATCACATCAAAATCACACACGTCGATGCCGGATTTCTTCACTCTGGAGATCCTGATGTCAAAACCTTCTACAGGAATGCTTTTCAAAGTGGAGATGAGCCTTTCCCTATCGATGCCCAGATCGATCATCGATGCTACGGCCATGTCTCCGCTGATCCCGGAACTGCATTCGAAATAAAGGGTACCACTCATCATCCACCTCTATGGTGTATTCGATATAGAAGTTCTTGTAGGATGGTATATTTCGGAACAGTACGAATTATCTATTCGAAGATGTATGGTGCATCGATGTTGAGAGAAGCCAAACCGGGGGATTATGAGCTCTATGCCGCCGCGGACGGAGTGATAAAGGTCACCAGCGGTATCGAGAGGAGGATTCTCCATGCCCTTCAGGATGGGGATTTCACACCTACCGAGCTTTCCTATATTATCGGAAGGTCCCGTTCCACACTGTCCGAATATCTCAACAAACTGGAGAGGGATGGACTCATAGCCATGGTGTCCAAGGATGCGGATGGGAGGAGCAAGGTCTGTACATTGCTTTCGGATCCTCTCGTGAACTCGAAGAGGCCAGATAGGAGGGCATTGGATCTTTCTAGGGAGATCATCGGCGAGATTGCGGACGCCCCCAGTAGTGCCAGTAATCTGATTCTGAGGTCGTTGATCCTGACATTTGACGGTGTTGGCATGGACATCTCTCCATTGATGTTCACTATCGGATGTGATGTGGCGAAGCACATTCTTCCAGAGATTAAGTCACGTAATGTCAATTTCATGTTCGACATAGCTCGTGAGAGGTTCATGGAGTTCAAGATAGGGGAGCTATCGATCTACAGTAAGGAACCCATCACCGTCCTGTTCAGAGATACTGTGGATCTGACACAATTGTCCGCAGAGGTCATGGCGTCCTTCGTATCCGGATATATGGTGACGATCCTCCGTGGTAAACTCTCGAAGAACTACGTTATCACCGACAGTGAGGTCTTTGGTATCAAGAACAATTACATCAGGATGACGTTCGAACCGGAGTGATTCACACCCTTTCGTAGCTGATGAGTACTCCATCTCCGAGTGTCTCTGCACCGGTGAGTTTGAGTGGGAATCCATCTTCAATGACCCAGCCATCTCCATCTACCGGTGTTGGGGCAGTTCTTCCACCGATAATCTTGCTTCCTACGAACACGGTGTATCTATCCACGAGTCCTTTTCTGAAGAACGATGCGATGGTCTCCCCGCCACCCTCTACAAGGATGCTTTCAATGTCCATCTGGGTCAATCTGTCCATCAGGATATCGAGGTCAAATGGGGTGCCACATTTCACCAATTCTGCACCGGGAATCTCCTCATCATGATCGCCCGATACTGCGATGAGCGTTCTCGCCCTGTCGTCGAGTACCAGTGCATCGTGCGGAATCCTGCCTGCTGGATCGATCACGATACGTATTTGGTTCTCCTCATACGTCCTGCCCTTGACAGTCAGATGTGGGTCATCGGATACAATGGTACCCACACCCACCAATATCGCATCATACGTCCTACGAAGGGACTTGACACGATCCTTGTCTTCCTGGGAGGAGATGCGCACCTGCTTCCTCTCGGAGCCTGCGATCTTACCGTCCGCGCTCATGGCGCAATTGATGTGGATGAATGGTCTCATTGAGGCTCACCGGGAGTCACGCTGATGTGATAGATGTCATCACGACGTTCGACACCGAACTTGACATCGAGGAACGTCTCCAAAGTATCCATCTGACTGAGGAGATGTCTGCTGATACGTGATACCGTGAATTCACTGTCCCCGTCCGCCATCGCGAGATATGGTAGCAACTGGTCGGCGGTATGCACGTCCATGGTAGATCCGGATTCCATGATCTTCAATAGGTCGTTGGCCACATCGATACCTGCCTGCTTTGCAGGGTGGCTCTTGGATGTGAGGACGTTGCTTCCGATCATCCCGTTCTCGTATTCGGCCGCGAGCGCCATGCCAGCACCTCTGGATATACCCTCATCGATACGTTCGATCTCCATATCCACTTCGATATCTCCCAATGCGGACGTACAACCCTCTATCATTTGGTCGATGATCCATCCGGGAAGGTTCTGTACGAAACATGTTCCCCTGATCTTCTTCAATTCTCCCATGCTCTCGATACGAAGGGGTTTGATCGTCCCGATGGGATGCATATCCACAATGACACGTCCGCCTCCTTCGGGATACAATCCCCTCTGTACGATCCTAAGGTCTGCATTGATCCCCATCCTCTCCATGAGTGGGAACAGTACATGTCTGTAGGAATCGATGGGTGGTGCCCACATGACGTTGGTCCCTCCCATGATGTCCATGTGAACGGGTTTCTCATGGTTTTTGGATGCCAGCATCATTGCTTGGAGTACCAATGTGACACTGCCGGCGCTACCGACATCCATCACGATATCGTATTCCTTCTCCGTTCCGGGAAGGACGGTCAGATCCTGGGATCCGAGCGTGTTACCGATTATGGTGGAACCTGTCATCTGTGATACCGCATTGACGGCTGTACAATGTTGTTTGGACAATCCCTGTGTCGGTCTGTTCTCTCTGATTCTGGTGAGGTGCGTGGCTTTGCCTGTGATGGCGGCCATGGCGACCGAGGTCCTTACTGCCTGACCTCCTCCCTCTCCTCTCGAACAGTCGATTTCCAACACTTCAGATTCCTCTTCATATTACATGGGCATCCGTTATTTAAAACACGCTTTTGGTGGAATGAATTGTGAAAATATACTATTCATGAATCGTATTGTGTTGATAGGATATGTAGGTGATATATGCATCATTTTTGATAAAATGTTCATTTTGGGTCGGTATCGATATGTCCGTGAGGGAACACCTTTATTAATGGTGGCCCGATGTGGTATCATCGGGCCCGTGGTCTAGGGGTTATGACGTCGCCCTTACAAGGCGAAGGTCGCCGGTTCAAATCCGGCCGGGCCCACCATGTTTTTCGGTCATTCAATGGA
>SUSY01000031.1 GCA_015063185.1 Thermoplasmata archaeon | reverse complement strand
GGATGCTGTTTGAGAATGTCACCGCACAGCTTCTCCGTTCTGCCGGAAAGGAATTGCATTACGTTGAAATGAGGGTGAAGGAGAATGACAGGAACGTCCACGAGATCGATTTCATCCTGCCTAAAGGAAAGAAGATAATCCCGGTAGAGGTCAAATCTTCGGTGTCGACCAGGCACAGATCCCTGGACATCTTCATGCAGAAATATGCGAGGAGGATCGATGGGGCGGTCGTCGTTCATTCCGGGAACATGAAGACGGATGGAAAGATCCTGTACATTCCGATATACATGGTATCGCTACTGTGAATTCTTCTTTTGGACTCTGACTCTTGATTTTTGGGGTATGTGTCCTTCGTGGCACATACCCCAAAAATCAAGAGTTAGAGTTAAGATTCATTTGAATATTATAAAATATTTTAACTTAAACAATTTTCTATTAAAGAATATTTAAAATACTATCAAACTCATACTGAATCATGGAATTCATAGGCAGAGATGAAGAACTGAAGATTCTGGAGGAGCAGTATGCTCTGGATCATTCCTTCGTCATCCTCAAAGGAAGGCGCAGGGTCGGCAAGAGTAGATTGCTGGAGGAGTTCCTGAAGGATAAGGAGCACCTGTATTTCGAGGTCGACCGTGAGACCTCTGCATCCATCCTAACTTCCCTCTCTGCCGAGATCTCCGGACCGTCGGGAATATCCTTGGGATTCAGCAGCTGGTCCGATGCGCTGAGGTATTACGCCTCACACACAGAAGGAAAAGCTGTGATCGCTATAGATGAGTTCCCCTATGCCGTATCCGCGGACAAGAACCTCCTCAAAGAATTCCAGTCGCTCTGGGACAGGTACCTTTCGCGCATGGACGTCATGCTCATCCTTTGTGGTTCATCGCTCGTGTCCATGAACGGGCTCACGGAGAATTACAAAAGTCCCTTGTATGGAAGGAACACATGCGACCTGATGCTCCTACCGTTCACTTTCCGTCAGACGTTCACGGATGGTGATTACAGGACAGCGGTGGAGAGGTTCGCGATAACGGGCGGGGTCCCCCATTACATGATGCTGTTGGGCAGCAAGGAACCGATTGAAGGGGCGATAGCCATGACCATGAAACCTGGTGCACCTTTGCTCAACGAAGGGGAATACCTTCTGGGTTCGGAATTCAGCAATCTGTCCAGTTACAACACTTACCTTAAAGCAATGGCGAACGGGAACAGGACCATGGAGAAGATCACCGGCGCCGTGCAGGCCCCGTCGAACGAGATACTTCCGTACATAAAGAGGCTCATGGATACAGGCACGGTGACGAAGATCGTACCCGTGACGGAGGATAAGCCTGAGAAGAGCAGGAACAGCCAGTATCTGATATCCGACCATTTCCTCGCATTATGGTTCCGGTTCGTGTATCCGTATGCCAAATCCATATCCAGAAGGGAGAGTGAGGTGGCAGTACAGGACCTGAAGGGGCACTTCGTGGATGCGCATGTCGCGTTCGTGTTCGAGGACGTATGCAGGGAGGAACTGCGCAGATACTTGCTTTCCCAAGGTATATGTGCTGAATACGGGAAATACTGGGGTAAGGGGGAGATAGACCTCATTGCCCTGGACAGGAAGAACGGCAGGGCCTATGTGGCCGAATGTAAGTTCACCTCAAAACCCATGGGCTTGACGGTACTTAATTCACTCAAGAGCAAAGTATCGATGGTGAAGGAGTTGGACGATTTTGACATTACTTATTGTCTGTTCTCCGTATCGGGATACAATGACGATATGGCCGGAAAATGCGGCGATGATGTGCTGCTGTTCGACAGAGGGGAACTTGTGAACTGAGGCTGATCATTAAATCAGATATGGTAGGTTCCGAACAGTCTTAACAATAGGTTTTCGGAGCAGATTAATCTCCAGGATCCGTTCCAGAAGCTATGGGGCATCGTATCTCCTGGACAGCATACAGAGGGGGATCAGACTCGGGGAGGACCTCCACAGGTCGTTCGGTACATCCTCCAAGGCCATAATGACCTGTGCCATGGCCCTGACCATCAATCCCGGTCCGTTATCGTCCATATCATCGACCTTCGAGAACACATATCTCCGCGACCTGTACGGTACCGAGGTACCGAAGGAACCTCTGTACCGTACGGAGATGTTCGATCCGTCCGTACTTCTTGGCCCGGTGACAAGAGGGGAGAGTCTCATCGACTCGCCCTGAATCGGGCCTACCGATCGTTTCCGCCCCATTCAGCCCATTACCACACAAAACGGAATTTCGGTCCGAAAAAGGACACCATATCTCTGTTCGAAGATGGGATCGGCAAGGATTTCGATGGATTCTTCATGAGGCTACAACTAATAGAAGATGTTGTGCTCCATACCCGGGATAGCTTGATCATATTCGATGAAGTACAGTCCTATCCGAAAGCACGTCAACTGATCAAGTATCTTGTTAAGGACGGACGTTACGATTATATCGAGACGGGGTCGCTAATCTCACTCAAAAAAAACATTACGCGCATTACCCTCCCATCGGAGGAGGAATCCATCACAATGTACCCAATGGATTTCGAAGAGTTCCTCTGGGCCCAAGGGAACGAATCGACCATCCCCTTCATCAAAAATGCATTCGATAGGAGATCTCCTGTAGGTAACGGAGTACACAGAAATATCCTGAGGAAGTACCGCGAATACATAGCAGTAGGCGGTATGCCACAAATCGTCTCCGCATTCATCGACAACAAGGACTTCGGTTCCATCGACAGGGAGAAAAGACTCATATGGACACTGTATGAGAACGATGTGGAAAAGATCCCATCACCAACGGATTCGAAGGTGTCCACCATCCTGAAAAGGATCCCCAACATGTTATCGAAGATCAACAAGAGATTCTCGCCAGGGATGATCAGGATGGGATCCGGAATGGATGAGTACGACAGCAGCTTGGAATGGTTGGAGCAATCCCGCATAGTCAACATCTGCAAGAATGTGAACGACCCCAATCTCACCCTTCCATTGGAGATGGGAGCGAATAAGGTCAAATGATATCTGTTGGACACAGGTCTGTTGATATACAGGGCCATGATGGAGAACAACGGAGAAAGGAACTGGCTATACAAGTCCATAATCCTGGACAAACTCTCCATCAACGAGGGGATGTTCTTCGAGAACATGGTGGCCCAAGAACTCAGGGCATCTGGACATGGACTCTACCACCACAGATTCGAAGTGGAGGGGTGCACGAGACCATATGAGGTGGATTTCCTACTCACATCCGGAAAGAAGGTCATCCCGATAGAGGTCAAATCCGGCAGATCCAAACCTCATGCGTCATTGAGCCACTTCATCGAGAAATACTCGGATAGATGTGGCGAGAGCTTCGTGATACACACTAAGGACCTGATGGTGGAAGGCGGGATCACCTACATTCCGATCTACATGACCATGTTCCTATGATCGGAGGACCTTCTCCATCACATAGTCGTCCATGACGAAACCCTCACCGATATCGGTGACTATGCTCTGTATGGTCCTGAAACCCTTGGACCCGTACGTCCTTATGGCGATATCGTTGTGCTTGTTCACGGTCAGATATGCGACGGAGAGCCCTTCCTCGCGCCCCAGGTCGAACAACATATCCAACGCTGCCGAACCGTATCCCTTCCCACGGTTCTCCTTCAGGAGGTACAGCTTGCTGATGAACAGTTTCCCATCGGATGTGGATATCCCCGTGTAACCGACCCTCCTGTCCCCGTCCACGATGAATGCGTAACGGTACCCTTTCTCGGACACCTGCTCCCTCATGGCACGTTCGGACTGGAAACGGTCCACCATGTAATCAATCTGTGATTCGGTGAGGATACATGGGAAGTACTCGTGCCAGACGACGTCCGCCATCTCGGCCACTTCGGACAACCCATCGATATCCACGAACTCCAATCTCAGAGACGCCTTATCACCTTCGTGAGCTCGAAGAGACCCTCCTCGAAGTTCACGCCGTAACGGACATCGGTACCCGCTTCATACGTCCTCCTGATACTTCCGACGACATAGTCCACGGCGATGGAGGCGGAATCCTCCAACGAACGTCCGTTCATCAATGCAGCCACCAATGCGGCTGCATAGACATCACCGGTACCGTGATAGTATCCGGGGATCATATCCCTGAAGGTGTATGAGGTCTCCGATGTCTCGGAATCATAGGTAGCGGCACCCAACTTGCCCTCCTCGAAGTACACACCGGTGAGGACGATCCTCTTTGCGCCCAATCCGCAAAGACTCCTCATCAGGTCCTCGATGAAATCCTCGGTGTACGGGCCCTTCACATACTCCCTGCCCAACATGAAGCATGCCTCCGTGATGTTGGGTACGATGATGTCCGCCTTACCGCACAGGGAACCCATCTTCTTGGCGAACTCCATGTCGAATATGGGGTACATCTTACCGTTATCGGCCATGGCGGGATCCGCCACCTTCAATGCCCCGTCACCGAACCTGGTGAACAGTTCCTTGACGATCTCTATCTGCTCCGATGATCCCAGGAACCCTGTGTAGATGGCATCGAACTCCAGATCCAAGGTCTCCCAATGGTCCGCTATGGGTAGGATGTCATCGGTCATGTCCCTGTAGGTGTACCCTGTGAAACCGCCCGTGTGAGTGGACAGTACGGCGGTGGGTATGACGGAACATTCCAATCCTGTTGCGGATATTATCGGCAAAGCGGTTGTCAACGAACACCTTCCGACACAGGAGATGTCGTGGACGGCCATAACGCGCTTCTGTTGGGGCATAATCGTTCGATTACGAATCGATATATAATTATGATGTAATAAAAAGTATATTTTTATACATTATAGCATTAAAAGATACATTATAATCCTTATCAACCACAGAGCCAACGGTTTTATGGTACCAACATATTGTGAGAATCGATGTCATCAGAGGACCGCCTAGAGGAAGCGTTGAGCGCGTACAACACCAAGATCTCCAATCTAGAGAGACTGGGGGACAGTGACGAACTTCTTGAAGCGTACATCAATCGCGGTACAGTCCTCATGATGATGGAGTTCTTCACCGCCGCGGAGTCCGATTTCGAGGAGGCCGTCGAATCCATCCTGATCAGGGAGAGGAAGGACATCCCCGTGGACCTCGGACTCTTCATCAGGGCATACGAGAACAGAGGTCAGTTGTCCTGCGATGTCGACAACCCCCGTATGTTGGAGGACTACAAACGCATCATAGAGAGACTTCCCGAACTCAGGAACGGTACGAGATACTTCACCACCAAGGACATAGTGATCATGTGCATCAACTGTGCCGAGGACCTATTGGATTGTCAATACGGAGAATATGCGATCCCGTTCCTCGACAAGGCACTGGAAGTCCTCAAGGGAAAACACGACGCATGGGCGGAGAACAGGTTCATGGACGTCTGTGGCATAAAGGCCGAGGCTCTCAAGACCATGCGCAGGTTCGATGAATCCATCGGGATGTACGACGATGCCATCAAGATAGGTGAACGTCTGCTCTACGAGGGCAACATCGACGACCCGTACCTCCTTACCCTGTGTTACATGTACAGGGGTGACGTGTACGACGCCCTCAGGGATGACGAGAACGCACTGAAGGACCACATCGATGCCTGCGGATCGCTGGAGGAGATGGTCAACAACGGTGCATCCGAGAACAAGAAACTGCTCACCGACCTATGTCAGGACATCGCATCGAGGCTGATGGACATGGGAAGGATAGAGCAAGCGGAGAAGTATCTCCTCAAGGGGATGAGATACGGTCTTCCCGAAATGGAGGAGGCCATCGGGGCACTCGGGATACCGAGGCCCGATGACGAAGATGATGGATTCTATTAGGATCAGAGAGTGTTCTTCTTCTCGATCTCCGCAAGGAGTTCGGACCTGATCATGGACATGATGTCCCTGATCTCGTCATCGTTCTTTCCCCTGAGGACCATCGTACAGAGGTGGGAACTGCTGGTGTAGTTACCGGAGACGTACATGATGGACATCTCCCTGTCCCACTTCTCCACGAGCATGTCCAACTCCACCAGGAGGGTGCGGAGCTTGCTTGCGGGGAGTTCCGGAAGGATGGATTTGGTGTCGACGAACCTTGCGACGAGGTCATCACACCTGCTGAGATTTTCTGCCATACGACCCCGATGGCAATCCTCGTTAAAATGGATTTGTCGTCGAGGATATCGATCCCAAGGCAGGTTTATATCGAATACCTGTATAGACACGCACATGGTCAACTTCTGCGGATATTGCGGTACGCTCATGATGCCAGGTATGGACAAATGCCCACAGTGTCGAAAGGCCAACGAGGGGCTGCAGAGCAACCAGATGGGACTATTCGAGATGGATTTCAAGAGGACCTCCGAACCGAAGATGGTGGAGGATGCCTCACAGATGAAGGCCCCTTACCTCCCGTACGAACCCAGGGAGGGACAGTTGACCATCATATCCGACATCAGACAGGCATTGGACGAGGGTAAGCACGCGGTCATCGAATCAGGTACCGGAACTGGGAAGACCATCGTATCCTTGGCTGCCGCACTGGAACATGCGATCCCCGCAGGCAAGAGGATCGTATACATGACCCGTACCATCTCGCAGAGCGACCAGGTCATGAAGGAGCTGAAGGCCATATCCAAGCTCAGACCGATCTCCGGCATCACCGTCACCGGACGCGGGAAGTCATGCCTCCTGTTCAAAGGGGCCCCCGGTTTCGAAGGAGACGGGTCCGGACTGCTGGCACGTATGTGCGAGGACCATAAGGCGAAGAACAAGTGCCCGTATTGCAGGAACCTGAAGGACAGGTTGCCCGAGGTGGAGGCCTACTGCAGGAACTCCTTCCCCAGGTCCGACGACCTGGACGAGTTCTGCCGTAAGCAGAACGTGTGCCCCTACGAGATGAGGAAGCTCCTCATGAAGGGATGCGACGTGGTCACCGTACCGTACATCCACATCCTGTCCGAGGACATAAGGTCCAACCTCCTCAGGAACATGGACGTGGAGGACGACCGCATACTCCTGATAATAGACGAGGCGCATAACTTGGTGGACAGTGCCAGGAGTCAGGGAAGCTTCAGGATCACCATGTCCGACATATCCAACGCGATAGACGAGTCCAGTACCATGAAGGGTGACCCATACCTGTACGAGGGTGTGAAACTGTCCGAGTTCCTCGGATTCCTGAAGAGGACCGTACGTTCATTGGCCAACGACAAACTGGGATTCTCGGAGAAGGAGAAGTTGCTCAGACCGAGGGAATTGGAGGAGGCCATCTTCAACAAGTTCACCATCACCCGCGGGAACTTCGATCTGGTGCTCGATCAGCTCACAGACCTCGGAGAGGTAAGGATGGAGAGGTTGCTGGAATCCGGCGAGATGGGTGTGTCGCACATACTCAACCTCGCCACGAATCTGAGGAAATGGACCATGACCTCCGATGACAGTTACATCCGTGCCATTAAGACCGATGACGATGGGGAATACCTGTCCGCTTCGTGTATCGACCCGTTCGATGTGACCTACTTCATCAGGAAGCAGAAGGGGGTCATCCACATGTCCGGTACGTTGAGGCCGCTGGAACAGTACGTCAAGACCCTGGCACTTCCGTCGAACACGTTCATGAACACCTACCCCTCACCATTCCCGAAGGAGAACAGGAAGGTCGTGTACCTCAAGGATGTGACCACCAGGCAACAGGACCTGAACAAGGACCCGAGCCTGTTCAACAGGATCGAACGCAGATTGGCCAAGATGATCAACGCGGCGAACATGAACACCATGGTCATGTTCACCTCCTACAACATGATGAAGAGGATGAGGGAGTACCTGGAGAGGGACGTCCACAGACCCATGTACTGGGAGGAACGTAACAAGAGCAAGAACGAACGCGCACTGACCCAGTTCCGTATGGGAAGGGACGGCGTATTCTTCACGGTCATCAGCGGAAGCCTTTCCGAAGGTATCGACTTCCCGGGAGACGAACTGAGTCTTGTCGTCATCGTTGGTATCCCCTATCCCCCACCGAACCTCGAGAACATGGCCATGAAGGACATGTTCGACAAGAAGTACGGTCCCGGAATGGGATTCAGATACGTGTCCGAAGCACCTGCGGCCAGGAAGATCAAACAGGCCATAGGACGTCTGATCAGGACGGAGACCGACAGGGGCATAGCCGTCATCATGGACAATCGTGCATCGAGATTCGCCAAGGACCTTGATGCAGAGGCCACAGAGGATCCGATCAGGGATGTCGCCAGGTTCTTCGATAAGTCCTGAGTGCCACTCGCGCTATCGAACCGAATGTCCCACACGGGCGATAGCGTTAATAACACCTTTCACATAGAGGGTTTCAGGCGGAGTTAGCTAAGTTTGGCCTACGGCGCCGGTCTTGAAAACCGGTGGAGAATCTCCACGGGAGTTCGAATCTCCCACTCCGCGCTTTTTTGAAGCAATCCAGACGGTGAAAATGGCGTATCCTCGGCACTGCGCTTTTGTGCGAGGAGACGGATCTCCGCGCTCCGCGCCATTTTTGTTCGAGGCATATGGGATTCGAATCCCTTCGCCTTATCGTGACATCCGTATGTCTGGCCAATGATGATCGTGTGATCGGTTCCAACATGTGGGCCCATGATTTCGTACCCATCCGCTGCCTGAAAATGTGCAACAACATCCTTGGTAGCGGAATCGGCCATTTTGTGGGAGAGGCGTTGTTTTTGGTATTGATTTGAGGTATGAATCGCACGAAAATCGACCTTTGTTTCCACTGTAGTATGTGCGACCGTCGTTTGTTCTTCGATGATGTTCATTGGACCTCTCCCCATGTTCATTTCAGATTCTGAATTCCATCTTCTTATCGGGATCCCAGATTCCCTTCAGGTCCTTCACCGCATTGACGGACTTCACGTTCCTTCTTCTGCAATAGAACCCTTCGGTCGTTTCGGTGGAGTTGTGTCCCATAAGAACCGAAACATCCTCTATGCTGACGTCCCCGTCGAGATACTTCTGACCGAAGGTACGCCTCCCGTCCCTGAGATTGAAGGATGTTCCGAGTTGTTCGTTGATCCTCTTCACATCCGCCCTAAGGGTATTGGATGCGAGTTCCCCATTATCGGAGGTCGGACTTGGAAAGAGGAGTTTGGAATCGGGGCAACGTACCCTGATGTACTCCTCCCTCGCTCTGAGGTATTTCGTCAGGTGATCGTGGAACTCCTTGGGAATCGGAACGACACGCCTCTTACCATATGTCTTCTCACCCTTCACATGGACGATATCGAAGTACCAATGGTCCTCGTTACGGATGATATCCTTCACGGAAGAGAGTCTGATCTCCTTTGCTCTGAGCCCACAGAAAATGGACAGGCCCATCACAGCATACCTCCTGAGCTCATAGTAATCCTTCTCATCGACAACGCTCATCCCGTCCATGAAGAGTTTGTACTCCCTCTGTTCGATGGAGGGGAGCGCCTCATCCCTCTTTCTCGGTCTCATGTTGGGGAATCTCCTGAAGGCGACATCGAATGTCTTGAGGTTGTCCGCCTGGATCATCACCTTCTTGAGAGCACCGACCTCATGACACATCTCGGATTGCGCCCTGTTGAGACTGTAACGGTAGTTGATGTATGACACCACATCCTGCACGACCCATTTGGCCGGGGATGCTGTCGTCAATACACCATCGGATACGAGCTTCTCCACGTCACGGTCCATACGCCTGAACCTACGGTCGAGATTCTTGTATGTCGCAGGAGAATAGTGACCGTATACATCGTTGAGATATGCCGTGCAATACTTGAGGAATGGATGGTTGCCCATCAGATCGCCCCCTTCGTAGCCATATCGTTCGTATTCCACTGGATGGATGAGGTCCAGGCCCTTTCATTGTTGCTTCCTTTGTTCATTCTTACCTCCTCACCCGTAGGTGATGGGTGTAGGATTGTCGACTGCCGTCATTTTCGTCCTACAATCGTTACATGCATTGTTCAGTATTTAAAATGTTGTAACGATAGTTACACAGAATTCAACGAATGATATGGTCTGTGAATTGGATTTTCAACATGGATTGGATAAAAACGTAAGGAAAACGATTGCCGGCCAAGTCAGATTCGTGTAACTATCATTATATTAGGCCCGATCATCGAAAATAGGATGGGGCATTACAATATGATTGTATTGAGCAATTCTCCATCAATATAACGATAATTATATTTTCATTACAAATGTAACGATAATAAATCATTATAAATATGAGGTAACGAAATTCACAATCATGGGAATGGGTTCATACTTCGAATTCCAATATGACGATGTCGGACAGATAATCATAGACGTTTCAAACACGGAACGTCAGGAAAAATATCCAAAGAACGACAGGAGGTTGGTATCCGTAAGGATCCCGAACAGAGTGATCTCTTTGATGGATCGCTATTTGGACCTCTATCAAAGTAGGGCGGACATTGCCATGAATGCGGTCAGGGCATTGATCATCGACTTCTCGAAATGCTTCGGGAACATGTCGGAAGCCCTCATCAATGAAGAGGTATATGGCTCCAAGAGCGTGGAGAGGATAAGGTGGGAATACACCGAGAGATTGATGAATCTCGAGGAACTCCTGTATAAGATATATGAGGGTTCCACGGAAAGTACCCAACTCGTCCTCAAGATGAAACCGGAACTTCATGACAGGATGAAATTCTACATCGAGATTGTCGATTTCGAGGATGCGTTCTCCGTATCATCCACCAGATTCGTGGAACTTGCCATCATATGGTATCTGAAGGACCTCATCTATGACGAATTCACCTGGGAGGACGTGAGAAGGGAATTGAGTCCAGAGAATTACGCATCATTGCTGGCAATGGAAGAGAGGATACGCGATGATGCGATCAGGGAACATTACAGGAAAAACGATTCCAGAAAGGTGATATGACCGACACAGGAATGGATGGGGACACTTTCCATCCTTCCGTTTTCAGGTTCCAACACCTACAGGCCAACGTCTACACGCATATCGGCATTTTCCCCTTTCGTTGAAAGGGTCGTGATGCTCACTAAAATGCCGTAAGCGTGTCGACTCACTGCTCTTCCGGTGTTTTCACCATGAAAACGGAAAGAAAGGAAATGGCTGTCATGCAGCCCAGGAAACAAGTGAAACCCGTTAAGAGAAACGACTTCGCAAACACATTGGACTTCTTCTTGGACATACTTCGTAAAGAACAGGGGATACACGTCGAACAAACGTTCGATGACAGCCTTTGGAGATTGGATGACGACGGCAACTACCCGGAGGTGCTCTGATGTCGAACCTCATGGAACGTGCGGAGTACTTCAAGGACCTTCTGGAAGGCATGGGCGAGGATACGGTCAGATGCCCATGCTGCGGGAACACGTTCCCCCTGGATGATGATTATCTCGTCTGTAACCCCGCATTGGAGAGATATCTGAAGGATAGTCTTGAGGTGGTGTACTCCATCAGATCGAATGGGGAGTACGTCTCCAGTAGGATCACTCTCGAGTACGGTGGACCGAACACCTTCATAGATACCGCTACAGGAATGATCGAGGTACATTGGGGCGGAAAGGAGGGTACCGCGAGACTCAACGACAGGATCGTGGAGATGATCGACCTGATCATGGAGAGGGAACAGAAGTACGCTGTCATCGAGGGGGGATCGATATGACCTTCTTCAAATGGGAACTGGTGATCCTCCAACTGAATAGATTCAAAGATGTACCCTATGAGAAGTTGGATATGCCTTATGGCATGACTCAAGATGGTATCGCAACTGCGTTGTGCATCTCGAGGGCACACGCCTGCATCGAGTTGAAGAAGATCCAGAACAAGGGATATGTGGACATCTTACCGGCACACGTGATGTACCGTCCGAAGACGTTGAACGTGTATTCACTCACATCCAACGGTAGGAGGAAGGCGATGGAACTCCTCGATAGAGCGAAGGAGGAATCCATCGATGTGGATTCGTTGTTCACGGTGAGGCCGATGAGGAAGGCTTTGAACACCACTCCTCAATTGGTGAGGATCGAACGTGAGTTGAAGAAATCGTTGGAGTACATCGAAGAGATCAGGTACTCGAAGACGAGGGAGAACCTGTATCCGATATACCTGTGCCTGTTGGAGGCTCAGAAGGCAATCGTCTATCCGGAGGTGAACGAATGAGCCTCTTCGAGTTGGGAAGGATCGTGATGACCTCTGGGATAAGAAGTCTCATCGAGATCGATGGATCGTTCCACACATTCATCCATGATTGTCTGAGAAGACATTCGGAAGGGGATTGGGGAGAGCAATGTGATGAGGACCTCGAACTGAACGAGGAGGCATTGATCGCCAGGATGGAGGGGAGAGAATGCATGAACTCCATAATGAGTGTGTACTCAAAGGAAGGATACGAGATATGGATCATCACCGAATGGAACGGATCCGTGACGACCATACTTCTTCCGGGGGAATATTGATTAAACTAGCCCTCGGAAGGGGGCATTTATTCTTTTATATTTTGTTCACAACGTGTTTTTCATACAATCCCATTGCAAATCAGTCTCTTTAAAGGAGGCCCTAAGAACTATCATACCACATGTGGACATATTGAGAATGGTAAAATGCCGATATCCTAATCAGATGACGGACAATTCATACCCTCGTGAATAAACACACATATTTTAGGTTGCCTTCGATGCATTCTTGAATTCGTCATTAGGATAATGAACGTCCAACATGTGATTGCCATGGGATATTACGGGGCCGACAATCGGGATGAACTGTATGCCACAATAAATCAGGAGACAACACATCAAACGTGAATTCGGCAGTTTGTTCAGGTATTTTTGAGAAAAGGGCATAGCCTAGGCTGATACATACGGGGAAAAACGCGATATTCGCTCAATGGATCAGATGATCCGTATCGATTTCCAAGGCTTCAGCCACATCCATGAAGAGATCTGCCAGTTTCAAAGGCCCGGAGAAGGATTCCTCCTCCGACTCACGATCATATTTCAGATTCAGACTGAACAGATTGTCCACGACCTTCCCGAAGGTCATGTCCACGCCATTCCTCTTGAGGACATTGTCCATCACATCAACTATCATCGTGGCCAAGGAACACACGAAACCCATCGCATTCTCTCTGGAAGGTCTGTGGATGTGCACCCTACCGATTCTCATGCCGTCCTTCATTAACCGGAAGGCATGTTAAGGGTTGACTCCGAAGGATCGCTCCTACAACACATGTTCCGATTGGGAAAATCCGGATTGGATGTGGACCACATGTTCCTGCATACACCTTCCGGGCATGATGGGGCGGTGTTCCTGACATCGATAGCCTCCATGATTTCAGGAGCCATCGAAATCCTCCTGAAGAAAAGCACTCCCAAGGGGAAGAAGGCCCTGACGATGAAGTCCATATGTGACCGTAAGGCAGGTACCATACTCAGGTACGACAGGGAGAAGGACTCCGTCACCATATTGGGAGAACCGGTTGATCAGGAATTCATCTTCGATATCCTCGGAAGATTGGGGATAGAACCCGACCTCCTGTTGGGATACTGAGTGGAGAATAGAGCAATCATGCAGCGGATGCTGTCGACATATGGGCGTCATGTAAAGCCAGTTTTGAATTCACGTCAAAAACGAGAAAGAAGTTTAGGAAATGGTTTGTATATTCATCCCGATATAGATCATGGCCTCTTGCCTCCGTTTTTGTTTGCTTACTTCAAACGAAGCAAGAGGCCACTTTTAAGGAAGTCGTTTGACATCTGATGAGCTGGTAATCCTCAGGGTCTGCCACGCAGGAACAGGAATGCACCTACACCTGCCAAGGCCAGGACTCCGGCCACTCCTCCCGCAACGATACCGATACTGATACCGCCGTCATCCTCATCCGAGGGCCCCTCAGGAGTTTGATCGGGAGTCTGGGATGCCGCCTGCATCTCGTATCCGCAATCGACACAGAGCACCTGTCCGGTCAGAGAATCGGGGGTTCCTGCTACGTGCACCTCGAGAGAGGAGGCCTCCACACAGAGAGCGTGTGAGCACTCATACCAGTGTCCGGATGCATCCTTGTGAAGGACCGTGTAATTATGATGGATCGACCAATCATGATCACAGATGTTGCAGAGAGTACTATCACCCTCATACTGGTGTTCATCTAGGCTGACCTGTCCGGCACATGCAGTGCAGTCCTTCCAATGGTGGTGGTCACCGTGTGACCATTCGTCGGAAGTGGTATGGGGAGCGACCCTCTCATGACCGCATACTCCGCAATCCTCATCGCAGCCGTCTACGAAGTCATGTCCGACCTTTGTGTCGGTTACCTCACATCCGCTGGTAGCACAGATGTGCCAGTGGTAGGTAGCATCCTTGGTCCACTCTCCGGTGAAGTCATGAGTGACAGTTCTGATGTATCCACAGGTGTTACACTCGGTGTCACAGGCATGATCGAACACATGACCGATCTTCTCACTTGTGACCTCACATCCATCAATATCACAGATGTGCCAATGGTGGGTAGCATCCTTGGTCCACTCTTCGCTGAAATCATGCGATGCGACCCTGATGTATCCACATTCGTCACAATCGACATCACACACATCGGCGTAGTCATGTCCGACCTTGGTGTCGGTGGCATCACAACCCTCAGTGGCACAGACATGCCAGTGGTGTGTTGCGTCCTTGGTCCACTCACCGGTGAAATCATGGGCAATGGCCCTGATGTATCCACAGGTGTTACACTCGGTGTCACAGTCGTCATCGAACGTGTGCTGACTCTTCTCGAATTCCTGTCCGTCGTTGGCGATGCAGTCATGCCAGTGATGAGACTCGTCGTACTCCCATACGGTATCGGCCGAATGGGTATGGCCCAGAGCCTCTACGATCACATATCCGCAGACCGT
>SUSY01000030.1 GCA_015063185.1 Thermoplasmata archaeon | reverse complement strand
ATCTTTCGTGTGTCATTGACCATACTATTCCTCTTTCACATCATTCTGATTCATGTCCTGAAGTACAAGAATGCGAGGACGGATATCATCGCCGCCCCCAATAATCCTGCGACCGTATACAACACGATGTCATCATCGTAATCGTTCGATATCACAGGTACGTCCCCGACGAATACATCGGGATACACGTCGGAGTACATGGCGCAGGCCATTGCCCAAACACCATTCATACTCTCTATACAGTAATTGTTCCACAAAGGATCCAATCTTACGAGTTTGATATCTTGTCCGCCCAAAGCCTTCTTGAGTGTATCCATACTGGATTCGTTGGATGCCAACACATCATCGACGAAGATCACCATGTCCGTTCCATGACCCTCGATGAGCCTGGGTATGTTAGCGGCATAGGTCTTGGACATACTTGCGTCATTGGTTATCGATATCCCGCCTGCCGCTTCGATCATGGAATTGGCGAGGGAACCCATATTTCCGACCTTCAATTCACCGCCGGAATACGTGACATAGAATGCCTCGCGCCTCTTCATACCTGGATTTCCGGAAAGGATGGTCTCAATATAGTCCACTATGCTTTCCATCTCATCCACATGTGGATCCACCACACCTTTCATAACGAGGGACATTGTACGAACCATGTCAATCAGATCGTCATAGGAATCGATGGTGTCCCAGCACAGGATGTGTTTGTAACTAAGCCTTGCATCGCTGAGATCATCATAGAGTTCGTTGATACTGGATGGAACACCGGTCATGAAGATCGCGATGTCTCTCACATCCAGATGGTCCACTCCTTCGAGATCGATCCCTTTTTCACGATAGATCTTCTCGGTCATAGTCCAGATGTCATTCTTCACAGATCCTAACCCTGTGGAATACCCGGAACCGTTCGCCATTATCTGATCGTTACCGATCTTGCTCCTGAGACCGTTGAAGAGCGAGTGATTGTCCAACGCGGCATACCTATCGCATACGATCATCCTGTCAAGAAGGTCCAACTCTATCGCAGTAGCCGTCAATCCAGTTCCGATGGTCACGATCCTATCAGGAATATGATCGAACGTATGTTCCCTGCCTACTCCGTCAGTGACAACGATAGGTTGTGAAGCCGAGGAATCATCCGATGCTAAAGGAGGGATAGAAGATACCACCATTATTGCAATCAGAACGGCCACAAATGCCGAGACCTTCGTCTTACTCACATCTGGACATGAAATCTTTAGAATAAATATGTTGTTACGAAATTGAAAATTAGTGTTACTCAAAAACCGGTGCTACAGAACGTTTTATACAGTGTGGTGCCCCCCATTAAGGTCACATAGATTTCATAGAATATGCAGAAAAATAAATGCGAGACTATGGCATCAATCACAAGTATCATATATTGGAAGCGTATTGCAAGTTTTGGTCTGACGGCCATAGCGGCGGGGTCACACCCGGTCCCATTCCGAACCCGGCAGTAAAGTCCGCCCGCGTACACGTCTGTACTGTATTGCGCAAGCGTACGGGAACACGAGCACGCTGTCAGCCACTTTTCCATTTCTCTTGTTCAGCGTGAGCCCTAAACAAAGGCCGACTGAACCCCTATCGTCCTCCAATCCTATTATAAGGCGCTTTGCGATAACCCCACCAAGATGATTCTCATTAAGCTTGGCGGAAGCGTGATCACCGACAAGAAGGAGTACCGCACATTCAATCGTGATGTGGTCTCCAGACTGTGCTCCGAGATCAAGGAATCTGGAAAAGAGGTTATGATCGTTCATGGCGCAGGCTCGTTTGGACACATACTTGCCAAGAAGTTCGAATTGAACTCCGGATTCAGATCCGATGAACAGATCCCTGCAGTGGCACAGGTATGCTACGACGTCAGGGAACTGAATGCCATGATCGTCAACGAACTCAACTCCGCCGGCATCCCGGCAATATCCATTCCCCCGGGATCCTGTTTCATGATGGATGACAGGAGGATATCGTTCGGTGACGGGGAGATCATCAAGTCACTTGTGGACAAGGGTATCATGCCCATCCTGTTCGGAGATGTCGTACAGGACAGGAAACACGGATTCGCGATCTGTTCCGGGGATCAGATCATGGAGAGACTGTCGGATATATTCGACTTCGAGAAGGTCATCTTCGTCTCCGATATCGATGGGCTCTTTGACGATGACCCCAAGAACAATCCGGATGCAAGACTATACGAGTATGTGGACGCCGATACCCTGGAATCCGTGAGGTCCGAGTCGTCCGTGGATGATGTCACAGGAGGAGTGTATGAGAAGATGAAGTCCATGATGAGGATGACATCACCTCATAGGGAGTGTATCCTTGTGAACGGCACCGTCGCAGGCAGATTAAGGTCCGCATTGAATGGCGAGAAAGTCATCTGCACCATAGCGAGGGGAGGGATCCAATGAAAGGAATCAATGCCAGGAAGGCAGACCACATCAACATATGTCTCAACGACAGAATAGAACCGGACTACAACTATTGGAACGATGTGAAGCTCATCCATGAGGCCCTTCCGGAGATCGATTACGACGACGTAGATACATCCAGCAATGTGCTGGGCAGGAGATTGGACTTTCCGTTCATGGTCACTGCCATCACCGGCGGTTTCGATGGTGCGAAGAAAATCAATGCCAATATCGCAAAGGCGTGTGCGGAACTCGGAATAGGGATGGGCACAGGTAGCGAGAGGGCAGGCATCGATGGTGTCGATGCGGACAGTTACTCCATCATCAAGGATTACGATGTGCCTCTGGTCATAGGCAACATAGGTGCTCCCCAACTGATCCCTCAAAAGAACAAGAGGGCATACGGTAAGGAGGATATCGAAAAGGCGATAGAGCTCATAGACGCGGACTATGTGGCGTTACACCTAAACTTCTTGCAGGAGGTCGTACAACCGGAAGGAGATACGGCATCCGAAGGTTGCTTGGACGCGATCAGGAGGATAGCTTCCGAATATCCGGTGATAGTGAAAGAGACAGGTGCGGGAATATCGCCCGACACACTGTCCAGATTGGAAGGGTTCGGGATAAGGGCCGTGGACCTGGCAGGGATGGGAGGGACCAGTTTCTCCGCCGTCGAACTCTACAGGGCAAGGAACGAGAAGGATGCTATCAGGACACGCATTGGTGAGACATTCTTCGACTGGGGCATCCCCACACCCGTTTCATTGGAATGGGCGGAGACCACCATGCCGCTCATCGCATCCGGGGGAATCAGGACCGGATTGGATGTGGCCAGAGCGATCGCCATGGGCGCGACATGCGTAGGTGCGGCCAACCTCGTGTTGAGGGAAGCGATGGAATCGGCCGATGCCGTGAAGAACAAATTGATCATAATCAGGGAGGAACTCAAGGCAGCGATGTTGTTGACCGGTTCCGCCGACATACAGGAACTGTCCAAGAAGAGGTACATCCTGATAGGACAGACAGAACAATGGATCAGAGGGATGAACAAATGGATGTGAAAACCAAATTGAAAGAGATGTCCGCAGAATTGGACGCACCTATCAAATCGTACATAGAGGACGAGGCACCCAGAAACCTCATAGAGGCATGCAGGCAGTACCCATATGCCGGAGGTAAGAGGATGAGACCGTCCATGGTCGTCGCCGCATGCAGAGCGGTAGGTGGCGATGGGGAGAAGGCCATCCCCCTTGCGGTGGCCATCGAGTACATCCATAACTTCACCTTAGTCCATGACGACCTCATGGATGGGGACGAGAAACGTCGTGGGATGACCACATCCCATGTCCTCTACGGACTCCCCACTGCCATACTTGCAGGCGATGCGTTGTTCGCCAAGGCATATGATATCATCTCCGACCTCGACATCCCTTCGGATGCCATGAGGAAGGTCCTCAAGAAAGTTAGCGTCGCAGTATGGGACCTGGCAAGGGGTCAACAGATGGACATCAACAACGAGAACTCCGGTACCGTGTCCATGGACGATTACATCGAAACCATCAGGCTCAAGACCAGCGTCCTGTTCGCAGCAGGTGCTGCAGGAGGAGCATTGATAGGTGGTGCCGACGATGCGACCGTTGAGAGCATCCATGAATATGCCATGAACCTCGGTGTCGCATTCCAGATGTTCGACGACATCCTTGGAATATATGGCGATCCCGAAAAGACCGGCAAGTCAGCCGGAAATGACATCCGCAAGGGTAAGAGCACTGTCATGGTCTGTCACGCACGCGAGAACATCAAGGACAAGGACACGTTGGACAGATTCATGTCCGTCTTCGGAAAGCTCGATGCCACGGACGAGGAGATCGAGATCGCAAGGAACATCCTGAAGGAATCCGGAAGTTACGATTATGCCATCGAGATGGCGGAAAAGTACACTATGGACTCCATCAAATGCCTCGACTGCCTCGCAGATAGCGAGGACAAGGCGTTCATGAAGGCACTTGCGGAATACTCCATGAGCAGGGACGTCTGAGGATCAATCACTTTCGATACCGGATTCAACGATCTGGTATCCAACCTTCCTCCCTTCGGGGAGGCTCCTATGTTTTATGATGGTGGCGGTACGTTTGCCCTTGTAGACCTTGTCCAAACGGATGATGGTCTTCGCATTATGATGGAGTGCGTGACCTCCAAGGAACTCTATCGTGCCGGAACCGATATTGGTGTAGACCTGTGAGGTTATGATCACCGGTACGTCGCTCCTCCTGGCAGCAGTCAATAACATCTCACTCTCCTTGGTGAGCTCGTTCCTGGCCGAGGTATCGTCGGAATTCAACCTATAGAACATCGTCAGGGAATCCACAACGATCAGACCGACCTTATCATTGGCCTGTGAAAGGCGTACCACCTTGGCTATACGGTCCGCCTGCTCATCGAAACTGTGGACCTGGAACACCAACAGGTTCCTGATGGCCTCCTTGTCATCACCGAACACCTGGTTTATCCTATCGTATGACAGACCCTCGGTATCGAGATACGCTACCTTCATCCCGGTCTTCGCCACGTTATATGCGGTCTGAAGACAGATGTTGGTCTTTCCAGTACCTGCTTCACCATAGAACAACGTGACACTGCCACATTCGATCCCTCCGCCAAGAAGCTCATCGAAGGACCTGCAACCGATCGGGATGCGTTTCACACCACGAGAATATAATGAAAATAGATAAGGAGTTTGATGAAGGACCGATTCAATCCTTCCCGTTCATCTTCCCATCGACACCCTGAACGTCATCGACACCATAAGACATGTCCGTCTGATACACAACGCCTTTCTTGGCATACATCGGAAGTATCAGGAACATTGCCACCAATGTGATACCGAGCGCGACGACCAGTATGGCACCGCCGATTATGACAAGGGCCCAGACGATACTGTCCAGTATCTCGGGGTTCATGACCAGTACCACTATGGCACCCACAATCGCGACAACGATCAGCAGGATACCTATCGCGGCACCGACCGTGCTCTGTCTCTCTGTCTTGGATGGATTCAAGGAACCCACCTCAGTTCGACGACTGGGTTGGCAGGAATGGGATGAGACTCTGTGCCAGATCAGCGAGTGTCATGGACTGGATAACTATCTTTCCGGGACCGGTGAGCGTGGTCAGGAACAATCCCTCTCCACCGAACAGCGCGGTCTTGAATCCTCCTGTGGCGGAGATATCGTACTTGACGGTCTCCTCCCATGCCACCGCATTGGATGATGATACCTTGTAGACCTCTCCGGGCTTCAGATCGATGACATTGAGATCACCGCATGCTGCGATGAAGGCCATTCCCTTACCGGAAAGTCTCTGGAGGATCAATCCCTCTCCTCCGAAGAACATGTTACCTAACTTCTTCTGGAATGCCATCTCTACATTGACGGTGTTCTCGGAACAGAGGTATCCTGTATTCTGAACCATCCAGGAACCTTTACCGACATCCACATCGAGAACCTTACCAGGTGCCGAACCACCGAAACCGACGACACCGGATCCACCATGCGAAGCATAATTCATCAGGAACATGGTACTTCCGGAGAGGGATCTCTTGAGTCCGGCGAAGAGACCGCCCTTCATCTTAGCCTCCATGGTCATATTGCCCGTCATGTACCTCATGGCGCCAGAGTTGGACTGGAAGGTCTCCCCATCCTCAAGCTGTACATTGACAAACTGCAGATTGTCGCCAGTGATTGTGTACTTCATGTCTATCAGATTATCCTACGGATTATAGGTATTAAAAACTAGCATACCAGTATGGATTAAGGAGTACACGATTACGTAGCTCCTATATAGAAAAATAAGGATTTGGTGACGATGAACAACGATGTCGATATGGGTGCAGAGGCAGTGGTCACATACGGCCAATACCTTGGACGTGCCGCGGTCACGAAGACAAGACCCAGGAAAGGATATCGTCATCCAGAGCTCGATCAGAACCTCAGGACCCATCGTACCAAGAACGAAGCGAGGGTCATGAGGGAGGCAAGATTGTCCGGCGTCAGGACACCCACGATCTATGATGTGGACCACCACGATGGCAGGATCGTCATGGAACACATGTCCGGAAGGAAGGTGAAGGACATCATAGACAACGAACCGACACTCGTGGAGGACGTATGTGTCATGATCGGAGAAGCAGTGGCCAAATTGCACAACGCGCGCATATGTCACGGTGACCTTACGACATCGAATATGATCCTCACGGACTCCGGGGAACTGTGCATCATCGATTTCTCCCTCGGTAGTATCAAATGCGATATCGAGGAGATGGGTGTGGACATACGTCTCTTGGAAAGGGGATTCACATCCGCACATTCCAGATCGGAGAAGGCGTTTGAAACGATCATGGAATCCTATCGTAACAACATGACCAGGTCGAAAGAGGTCGTAAAACGTGTCGAGGTCATCAAGAACAGGGCGAGATACACATGAAACTGAAGGTAATCACATCGAATCCCGGCAAAGTGGCAGAATTCCAAAGGATGTTCGGAGACCTTGGCATCGAGATGGAACATGTCAAGGTACCATACGACGAGGTTCAGACATCGGATCTGGAAGAGGTCGTCAGAAAAGGCATGGATGCATTGAGGGCGACCGGACTAAGGGACTTCATCATCGATGATTCCGGAATGTTCGTGGATGCCCTGAAGGGATTCCCCGGTGTGTACTCGGCATTCGTACAGAAGACAGTCGGGAACGATGGGATACTGACTCTGATGGAGGGTGTCGAGGACCGCAGTGCCACATTCAAATGTTGCATAGGTTGCGACGTCGATGGGGAGACCATAATCGTCACAGGCGAATGCCCCGGAGTCATCCTGAACGAGGCTCGCGGAACAGAGGGTTTCGGATACGACCCGATCTTCTCCCCGGATGGCGAATCCTCTTTCGCAGAGATACCTCTGTCCGAAAAGAACGAGATTTCCCACAGAGGGAACGCTGTTAAGCTGCTCAGAAAGGAGTTGGAGGCGCGTCTCAGACCTACACCTTAAAATAGGGACTAGTCATTGTCCCATTCAAGGGTCTATGGGCTAACTTGGTTATACTTGCGCCTTTGGGAGGCGTTGATTCCGGTTCAAATCCGGATAGACCCACATCATCTTCTTAAAGATACTGTCTGCCGCGAAGCATGGCTATGAGTTGTTTGTACTTCACACCGGAACGTTGTACCTTCGCACCGATCTGGTAGTAGACCCCCTTATGGATGATACCGACATCCTCCCTGGACACCACTGTGATGCTCTGCACCTCTTCCAATGGCATATCTATGTCGGTGACCTTCCCCTTGATGGTGATCCTGGCCGCAGACATGCTGAGTGTCACATCGTCCTCGATGACATAGGGGTAGTTGTTCTCCAATCCCTTGAGAACCTGTCCGCTGTCGGAAAGGATGATCCTTTCCGGATCGGACCTCATCTTCTCGGCCACGGAATGCAGGCGCTTGCGTTGCCATACATCCCAGTCATAGAGATTGTCGAACACCACATCCTCCCCTGTGAAGAAGCCATACTCGTCGACATCCACCGAATATCCGCACTCGGAACAACGGAGATTGTCACATTTGCTGTGCATGGTGTTGATCCTCTCGCATTTTGGACATGTGTACAGGACCTGCTCCATGAACTCTGCACGCGCCTCTCCCTCGTAGACGATCCTGTTCTCACGCTGCCATTCGTATGAGTTCACATACAGGTCGCGATAGATGAGGTCGTTGATCTCCTCCGGCGTCATCGCAGCCATCTGTTCCTTCGTATAGACCCCGATTACCCTTCCGAACATAGGGCCCTTATAACGACGCTTGGACCAACTCGGCTTAAGGAAGTAACCACCTTCCATCCTGAATGTAACCATACCGGCATTGGCGTCCTTGACCATCTGCCCGGTCCTTGGTCTGATGTACGCAGTAGTACCGTTGATGGATTCCCCACCTTCGGGTGCTATGCAGACGTGTACTCCTTTCGCAATGGATGCCTTCACGGATTCGACGACATTGTCCCCATTCTCACCCTTCCTACGGAAGATGAAATCCGACACCAGGCCCATGACGATACGCATGTACCTCTTACGGATCAGCGCATCACTGGCAACATACCTCGTATAATGCGGGAATCCGTCCAATACACCCAGAAAATCATAGTCGCTGACATGGTTGAACATGACTATGGATGCATCCGGTACCTTTCCTTTGTACCTCTCCATACGGATCTTATACTTACGGTTCAGAATTGGAAGTATACACGTCCTACCGAATACGAGGAGAGGACGATACCACCACTGGTGTCTTGGAGGTGCTACATCAGCCTTAAGGACCATTCGATCACTCCGTGCTAATTGAATCATAGTTATGGATACGAGTGGATTTGATGAAACATACCAATCCTATTGCGAACATCAGAAGGAGGATCAGACCTATGTATCTGACCTCTCCGGAGAACATGGTCATGATGGATACTGCGAGGGTACCGATGATCGTGGCGCCCTTTCCGAACACATCCATGATACCGAACATCTCCCCGGTCTTGTCCCTGGGGACCATCTTACCGAAGTAGGCTCTGGACAATGCTTGAATCGCACCCTGGAACAGACCGACCAGGAAGGCCAGGATGAAGAACTGTACCAAACTGTCAAGGATGATGGATATCGCCGCAATCACCATGTATCCGAGGATACATATGCAGATTACACGATGCGTTCCGATCCTGTTGGACAGTCTGCTCATCAGGAGCGTACTCGGAAACGCGACCACCTGGGTCATCAATAATGCCCCGAGGAGCCCGACGGATCCGAGTCCCAATGCCGCACCGTATGATGTGGACAATTCCATCACGGTGTACACGCCGTCGATGTAGAAGAAGAATGCAAGAAGGAACGTGACCATCGCGGGATTCTTACTGATCTCACGGAGCGTATCGATGAAGATCGCCCACTTCCCCCTCATACGGATGTTCTCCTCCTCGTTGTAACAGATCTGTTCGTAACTCCCGAAGAGTGGGAGGGACATGACCAGCCACCATACTGCGGTGATGATAAGACCCAGAATGACTGCGGTACCGAACGAGAACACCGCGGATTCGGAATCCATCATATCCGAGAAGAGAACGAACACCAGACATACGAGGAACGGTACACAACTGCCGATGTAGCCCATCGCATATGCCTTGGAAGACAGGGCATCCATACGCTCGTGCGAGGTGACGTCGTTCAACATCCCATCGTATACAACGATACTGGCATTGTATGCGATCTTCGAAATGACGTATATGATCAGGAACGTCAACCACCATCTGGGTATACCCAGTGCCAAGCATGCGAGGATACCTGTTATGACGGTACCCATGAAGATCGGTTTCCTCCACCCTTTACGATCCGAAAGAGAACCGACGAGTGGTCCGATGAAGAGCATCACCACCGTCACCATGGATGCCGCGAAGGACCAATACGAGAGATACTCGGCCGATGTGAGACCGTCCTTCATAGCCAGTTCGTTAAAATATATCGGAATTATGGAACAGGCCAATAGGATGTATGCCGAATTGGCCACATCGTACAATATCCATGATCTCTCTATGTTTATCGGAATCCCCACATTTGATATGCTGGGTCTAATATAAAATGGAGTGGGTAACTATATGTTGCCCTATGTACATGTGGTGACATGCAATTCGAATGGATAATCCTCATCATCGCAGGATTTCTCGAACCCTGTTGGGTCTTCACATTAGAGAAATCCGAGAATCTGAGGAACATCAAATGGGCGATCGTCACAGCGGTCATCCTCATAGTAGACTTATACATGCTATCCATCGCGATGATACCGATCGGTGCCGGTACCGCATATGCCGTATGGACGGGTATCGGAGCGATATTCACCCTCATCATGGGACTCGTCCTCTACGGGGAGTCCGCATCGTGGAAGAGGATCTTCTTCATCCTCATGATCGTCAGTGGGATCGTAGGACTGAATCTGACCACAGGAGGTGCCTGAAATGGATAACGATTCCAAAGCCTGGCTCATACTTATCGTAGCAGGGATCATGGAGATGGTCTGGGCAGTAGCGATGGACTATTCCGAAGGATTCACGAAGATCCATTTCGATATACTCGTAATCATTTTCCTTACAATCAGCATGGTACTGCTATCGAAGGCACTCAGCATGGGCCTTCCAGTAGGCACCGCATATGCCGTATGGACGGGCATCGGTGCAGTTGGTACTATAACCGTATCGATCCTGTTGGGCAATGAGGTGGCCACGATTGCACGCATCCTGTTCATCGCATTGATCATAGGCGGAATCGTCGGATTGCAGGTAACATCCGGCGGAAACAAGGAGGAGAACTGAACATGTCAATACAGATAGGAGATTTGGCCCCTGATTTCGAATTGGAATCCACCGATGGAAGTCTGTTCAAACTCAGCACGGAGGTCAAGAAAGCCCCTGTGCTTCTGAACTTCTATGTTGGAGATTTTGGAATCAATTGTACCAACTATATGACGAAGTTCTGTGAGAGGTTCGAAGAACTCACAGACCTTGGCATCACGATGGTCGGAGTGAACAACGACAGCATGGACAGCCACAACGGTTTCAGGAAGGCGATCGGACTGAAATGGGACATATTGTTCGACAAGGACAAGGAAGTGGCCAAATCGTTCGGTTCGATCGTGGGCCCCGGCCATATGGTCACGGGATTCACCAACAGGGAGTTCATCCTCGTCGGAAATGACATGAATGTTATGTTCACCTGGAAGGCGTCCGTACCGAAGGAACTGCCCGAATTCGACGACATCCTGAACGGTGTCAAGAACGCACTTCAATGAAACTTCTCAGAGAGGGACGCCTGCGTGACATCCAACACGCCGGTGTACCTCTCCATCTTCTTCTCAGAGACCTCGATCACA
This sequence comes from Thermoplasmata archaeon, assembly GCA_015063185.1. Lineage (GTDB taxonomy): Archaea > Thermoplasmatota > Thermoplasmata > Methanomassiliicoccales > Methanomethylophilaceae > SIG5. The sequence continues at coordinate 3,896 of SUSY01000030.1, read as the reverse complement.
AGACGTTTGGAATGCATGGGAGAATCCAAGGTCATTGACTCGTACTCGCCCCCCTCCCCCATTATGCTTATCCCATATCTATCACGAAGTGCCAGTAACTCTTTCTTAGCTTCCATGTCAAGATGTCTGCCCAACCACGATTCGTCCAGACCCTCAGCGAACACGCCAACGATGATTGCATCCACTCCGGAAGAGCACATCAGATCGTACACATCATCCTGGCTCTTCCTCCACAAAGGCGACAGTACACATAGATCCAGATCACCGCATATCAGATTCATGCGATCCCACTGGTAATCGGACCATAATGCCCCCGTAACGACCCCATCCACATCGAGATCGGTCAATGCCGACCTCAATGCATCGAGATCGCCTGCTTCGGTACCGTCACTGTCCGCAACAATCTGTTCAACACCCATGGCCTCGGCCATCAGAGGGACCGTAGAAAGATTAGGGGTATGGAATACCCAGGATGCCTTATCCGCAGGACGGATCGTGACTATGTACGGAATCTCATGACCCATCTGCAGGGCAGTGTACATCGCCAGTGTGGAATCCTTGCCACCGGAATACAGAGCAGCCAACCTCATGACATGCACATGCACGACTGGATATCTAACGTTACCTCCGACACATTGCATTCGCGAGCAACATTTATCCGCTATACAACGATACGGGAATTGAGGTCTCCAGATGAGCAATGACGAGATGAAGAAGGCAGTGGCTGAGAAGGCCGTGAACGAATATGTCAAGGACGGTATGACCGTAGGTCTCGGTACAGGATCCACAGCATATTATGCCATCAAAAGGCTCGGAGAGCGCGTCAAGGAAGAGGGACTGAAGATAGAGTGTACCGCAACATCCGTACGCAGCGAGGAACTCGCCAAGGAGTTCGGACTCGTTGTCCTGGATGTGGACGATGTGGACCACATCGATGTCACCATCGATGGTGCCGACGAGGTGGACCCCAACATGCAACTCATCAAAGGACTCGGTGGAGCACTCATCAGGGAAAAGATCGTCGCTGCAGCCTCCGAAAGGGAGGTCATCATCGTTGATGAGACCAAGCTCGTGGACGTACTTGGTACCAAATGCCCATTACCGGTCGAAGTGCTCAAGTTCGGACACAAGAAAACCAAGTTCGCACTCGAACTCCAAGGATGCGAGGCCAAGCTCCGTACGGTCGACCAACAGCCGTTCGTCACGGACAATGGCAACTATATCTATGACTGTAAATTCGATTCGATACAGAACCCGTTCTTCCTGGAATCCAGGATCAATGTGATCCCGGGAACCGTGGACAATGGACTGTTCCTGAATACCGCGACCACCGTATTGGTGTCCCATAAGGATGGAACTATCACCAAGATGGGAGAATAAGACTCTTTAAGTTCTCTAAATAAAATAGGTGCATGTAGCACCTATAAATATTAGTTCAATATTACCAAATTCTTACCTACAAAAAGGTGAATGTAAAATGAAAATGCCCAGAACGATCAAAACGTACTGCCCCTTCTGCAAGACCCACACGGTCCACGATGTGGAGAGGGTCAAGAAGAAGAAGGCCAGCGAACTCAAGTGGGGTCAGAGGAGATTCAGAAGAGTAACCGCAGGTTACGGAGGATTCCCCAGGCCCAAGCCCGACAGAGACAAGCCCACCAAGAGGGTCAACCTCAGATACAGATGCACCACCTGTAAGAAGGCACACGTCTCCAGTTGCATCAGGGCAAAGAAGTTCGAACTCACGGAGTGATCACATGGCTAGCGAATTCGTCAAGATCAAGTGCACAGACTGCGGAAACGAGCAGATTGTGTTCAGCAAGCCCGCTACCACCGTCACCTGCACCGTTTGTGGCGCGACTCTCGTCAAATCCACTGGCGGAAAGGGAGACATCAAGGGCGAAGTCCTTGAGGTACTGAACTGATGTCACGCACCAGGGGCTTCCCGGAGAACGGAGACCTTGTCGTCTGCACCGTAACAAACGTCAAGAACTTCGGTGCATTCGTAACTCTCGATGAGTACGACGATAAGGAAGGTTTCGTCCACGTAAGGGATGTAGCCGCTGGTTGGGTAAAATACATCAGGGATTTCATTAAAGAGAACCAGAAGGTCGTCTGCAAGGTTCTGGGCGTCGACCCTGTTAAAGGTCACATTGACCTTTCTCTGAAATCCGTCAACGAACACCAGAAGAGAGCGAAGGTTCAACAGTGGAAGAACGAGAAGAAGGCCGAGAAGCTCGTCGAGATCATCGCCGAGAAACTCTCCATCTCCGTCGACACTGCATATGATGAATTCGTCGACTCTCTTCTGGAAGAGTATGAAACACTTTACGAAGTTTTCGAGAGCGTCGCAGCCGCACCTGCAGAGTTCCGTGAGGAATACGAGGGTGACTGGGTTGAGACGTTCATTGAGGTCGCAGTGGACAACGTCACTCCGCCATTCGTTCAGATCGATGGCATCCTGGAACTCACATCCAAGGCAGCAGACGGAGTAGAGCGTATCAGAGCCGCACTTATGAAGGGACTTGAGGAAGCAGGAGATGCTAACATCGAGATCACCTCCGTCGGTTCCCCAAGATACAGGATCGTCATCACCGCGGACGAGTACAAGGATGCAGAGGACATCATGAAGAGAGTCTCCGCAGCATCCATCGATTGCATCGTCGCAGCAGGTGGCGAGGGATCGCTCAAGCGTGAGACCAAGTGATTCCATGAGGTCCGCACTCAGAAAGTGTGAGCCCTGCAACACATATACACTCGAAGATACATGTCCTAGCTGTGGCAGGGCCACCAAACCGGCCGCGCCTCCACGTTACTCCCCAGACGACAAATATGGAGAGTACAGGAGAAAGAGTATCATTGAGGAGTATGGTGAAAATGGAAAGTGTGATCAGGTACTTTGAAGAGCCGGAACTCGACAGACCCGTCCTTGTAGAGGGACTCCCCGGAGTAGGTAACGTGGGGAAGGTCGTTGCGGATTTCATGGCGGACAAATTGGGTGCCAAACACTTCGCTACAGTGATGTCCAAATATTTTCCACCTCAGATCCTCATGGACCCGAATGGGATTGCAATCCCCCCTACCAATGAGCTCTACTACCTGAAAGATGTGGGCGAAAGTCACCTGGACGTCATATTCCTTCTGGGAGACTTCCAGGCCGTAACACCCGATGGACAGTTCACTGTATGCAAGGACCTCATGGACGAGGTATTCCTCAAATACGACGTCTCCACCATCTTTACACTCGGCGGATATGGTACAGGTCAAATGGTCGAGAATCCAAGAGTATTGGGTGCAGCCACAGACATGGACACCAAGACCAAGCTCGAACCGTATGGAGTATCGTTCGTCCCAGGAGAACCTGCGGCAGGGATCGTAGGTGCGAGTGGAGTCCTTCTCGGACTTGCACAATTCCATGGTATCGCCGGAGCATGCATCATGGGTGAGACATCCGGATACTTCGTGGACTACAAGAGTGCATGTTTTGTACTCGATGTGATGGAAAAGCTCTTCGGAGTCGAGTTCGACCGCTCGGATCTCGAGGAGAAATGCAAACAAATCGAAGAACTAGCTAACAAAGTCAGGACCTATGAAGCCTCCAAAAAGAAGGACAATCTAGGATACATCGGATGAAATCTCCAGAAAATCCTAATTTTAACAGAGGTGTGACTGGCAACCATTAAATATGCCTATCATATCTCCGATTTGTCCTCACTTAGCTTAGCCTGGCTAGAGCGGCTGACTGTAGAGTGTTCCCGGTGAAAACCGGTACAGCCGCTGAAATCAGCAGATCCCCTGTTCAAATCAGGGAGTGGGGACCACTTCTATCCAGATTATCCGGCGAAGAGCCGTTTAAAATTCTCGATGAAAATTTGACTTGTACCACTTTTGAGGCG
>SUSY01000029.1 GCA_015063185.1 Thermoplasmata archaeon | reverse complement strand
CATCCGAAGTACATCCGAGGTATCGCATCGTACCGACCTTTCCATTTCTGATCCATCAGCTCATGCTTTATACTCTGACTCATTTTACAGGGTGAACCGCACTCTCAACGTCTAGAGAAGAACCAATTGATTGTTTATGATATTCTTTCTTGAATTCAAGGTAATCGTTGTTCAATATATCGCCCCGTATCCTTTTCTCTGCCAAATTATCAATATGAGGAATATCGGGCTACCGATGACGGACATGATCAATCCCACAGGTGTACCTACGGAAACCGCGATGTAGTCGGCAACGATCAATAGGAATGCACCAACGGCCATGGATATCGGAACCACAAACCTGTTGTCTGAACCGATAATCATTCTGATTATATGTGGGGCCACCAATCCGACGAATCCGATGATCCCGGTGAATGCGATGATGGCAGCAGTCATCAATGCGATGATCGTAAGACACAATGTCCTGAAACTTTCCACGTCCAATCCCAAGGTCTTGGCGCTGTTGTCACCAAGTGCAAGGATGTTCAGTTGACGGGACATGAATAGGGTAAAAATGATCCCTATCAGTGACATCATGAACATGGTCGGTAGCGATTCCCATGATATGTTTCCAAGTGTGCCGATCTGCCACATGTATGCGGACTGAAGGGATTCCACATCCGCGGTCACCATCATGTACGTGACCATCGAGTTGAAGAAGTAGGACAGGGCAGTACCTATGAGGATCAATGTCGCAGGCGTCATCTGAATCTTCTTTGATATCACGATGATGATCAATGCAGGGATCAGGGATCCGATGAATGCATTGACCACGAGCCCATATTCGGATGCGAATGCTGAGAAGGAGACGCCCATGATGATCGCACTCACCGCTCCGAAGCATGCACCGGACGAGATTCCTGTACTGTATGGGTCAGCGAGGGGATTGTTCATCAGGGACTGCATTAGGGATCCCGCTACGGCCAGGGACGATCCTGCTATTATCGCAGCCAGACCTCTGGGGATGGCAGCCTCCCAGATGTATCTGTCAGCCCACCATTCAACGGATCTGGATGGATATGTCGTTCCTTTGAGGTGATTGAAAATGATCTCATACGATTGAGATAGGGAGATGACATCGAACGTGGATACTGACAACAGTCCGAATGAGAGGACGATTCCGATTATGCAGACCAGAAGAACCATGATCTTCTTGATGATCTGCCTATGGTACTTTTCCACAATGTCGTTCTGTGGATTCTCGAGAGAGGACATAATAAAAAGGTAAAGGGGGGCTATGCCCCATTGACTCACTGTGTTCCTCCTGCGGATTTTGCGGATATGTAATCCTCGTAGGTACCGTAGATGTAGGAGTTCTCAAGGGTCACTCCCTTGAAACTCTCGCAGAATTCGGAGAAGTCTTCGATGACGCTCTCCGCATATTCCATATCCACGTAATCCGGGGAAACGAGGGCTGCTGTGACGGCGATCTTGACGGCACCGGGGAGAATGTTGTTGATGTACAACATGTTCTCGTAGCACGGGAGGTTTTCGAAGTATGTGTATGCACTCTTTTTCACCCATTCTTTATAAATGACACCCTCCTTCCCGTACGGCTCGATCATGTAGTCTGCGCTACGGTTACTGATCACGTAATCGATATCTGTGTAGTTCGAAGTATTCTCCGGTTCCGTCAATTTTGTTGAACCGGATCCTGCATATTTGGTAGCGAATTCATTGTTGATTGTGTAATATGGAACTGCACCGACATACTTTCCGGTCCTGTTGTAATCCGAATCGTTATTGCAGATGTGTACGGACATCGTCAGGGAGATGTAGTTGTTCTTCTTGTCCTCGGGAATATCCTTGACTGCGTCAAGGACATGTTCGATGACCTCTATGCTCTTGCTAGCATAGTTCAATGCGATCTCATCGTTTCCAGTGAGGAATCCGATGAGGCGGGAAGCATAAATCTCCTCGATAGGGTCGGCAACCGCAAGGCGGAGGACTGGGATATCATCGAAGACGAAGTCCAGATAGTCATCGAGGCCCTTTGCGCTGTGGTCAAGGAAGAGAACACCGATCTCCTCGTCCGTACTTGCGAGTTTGACATCGATCGAACCAACGATCTTCATAATTGTGCTACGGTCGGGGGTTCTGTCGAGTTTCTCATCGTGTTCCTCCCCGTAAATCTTTCCAGGAACGAGGAGCTTCCCATTGTCCACGATGGGTTTCTGTGCATAGCCAGTGTAGCTCAGTCCATCCAGGACTCCGACGACTGTACTTGCAGATCCGGAGTTGATGGTCGTGAGTGCCATGTTGGTACCGAAAGTGAGGGTATTGTCAACAGGGAACTTCATGGGGACATTGATCTGTTTTCCGTTCACGTCGAGTCCGACGGCGTTGACGGTACATGATTCCTTAGCGATGAGTTTGTTGACGAGAGCTATATCGTCCGCATCGACAGAACCATCACAGTCTGCATCCGCGAGGGGGTAGTCAGCAAGTTTCTTCTTTCCATCGATGATCTCTTGGATCAACGTCTTATCAGCTGTATCTAACTTCAAATCGTTATTGGCGTTGCCGAATACTGCCAATCCGGCAGAGACGTTGAGTTCATCATTTGGAGGGTTGCTGTCGTCATTGTTGACTAAAAATGCGACACCGATTCCTCCGACGACTACTACTGCGGCGACGGCGATAGCGATCAGTTGCATCTTTCCTAATGCCATATTATCAATCCTTACAAAGTTGGATGATACATCCAACTCCTTGTTGGTACGTTAGTCGCTTCGGGTATATATAGTTGGATGATACATCCAACTCAAAAATTTCTATCGAATTCTGTTGTAGATTCGGTCAATTTTGTCAAAAATTTGATTTTTCTCGCGCGCAATAATTGAGTTGGATGGGTAATCCAATATATACCTGAAACGGCATCAGTTGGATGAATAATCCAATAGAGGTTTGGAAAAAATGTGGACAAAAAGAGCGATCGCGGTGCTTGTCGCCGTGGTGATGGCGATTTGCGTCATTCCTGTTTCCGATGCATCCGCGGAATCCTCCGTTCAGGAGACTCTCGTCGATGCCGGTTATGTGGAATCGAGTGAATCATTCTTCTATTATGCAAAATTCGGAATCAGCGGGTTCCCATTGACAGGCGGATCCGTTTCCGGAGACAAGCCTACTACAGATGGTGTTGGAACAACCATTCATGACAATACGATTTTCGCCTCATTTTCCAATATGAGTGTGGAGAAGAACTACGTTCTTTCAATCAAGGAGATTGTTGGAACATCTACCAAGGCTTCCGTTCTTATCGATCTTGGTTCAGATACGGTCAATAAGACTGCATGGATCTCCATCGATGCGGCCGATAAGGCGTATGTTAACGGTATCGAGACCGAGATGAGAGTCGTCTCCGGTCCACTCGGACAGATTACCGAATCCACATCCCTTGAGTTCTCTCTCATCGATGCCGGTAACAGGACTCTGGATCAGATTCCCGCGAATGCGTCGGCGATCCTCTCCAGTCATGTCGATGACCTGATGGACCACACCATCATCCTGGACTCCTATATCACAGAGAATTCAGGCAATTCCAACGCGATCGAGGATCTGGGAAAGAACTATGGGTGGGGCGGTAGTAGTAAACAATACGCCGGAGGTAAGATCGGTGCGCCCATCGGAAACTACGTCTGTATCTTCTTCATGACCAATGTAGATTCTCCTGTGATCAAAGTCACACAGGGTAAAGATGTCTATGAGGTGCCTACCGAGAACATCTTCTTCAACACAGGTTCAACGGATTCCGGATATGGTTATGCATATCTCTGTATCGATGACCTCGAGGGATTCGATAAGGAGAACGGTCTTGATTCCGTAAGCATCTACAATGGTGACAAGTTGTGCGCATCCTATGTGGCACCTGTCGAGGAAGTAGAGGGCGTGGGCCCCGTTATCTGTATCGGTGCCATCATCATTGCGGCATTGGTCGTTCTCATCTACGTTGTTTTGAATAAAAAGGGTGGTATGTAATGAATAATAAGGTTATGGCAGTGGCCGCTGTCGCAATATTGGCCATCGCTGCTGTCGGTGCAGTCTTCCTCCTGAACGATGACGATGAGGAAGGGACCATCACCATCGTCGATGGTGCGAACAAGACGATCGAACTGGACAAACCTCTCACCAAGGTCGCAGTCCTGAACAAGAACGTTCCTACTGCAATGATGATGTTGGATATCGATGATTCCATCGAGTGCTATTATTATGGTAAGAACAAGTTCGGAATCGAGGCGGAGACGCTCCAGAAGACCGAAACGGACAGGAACCTTGGAACGTACTACTCTCCCAGTGTCGAGACTCTCCTCAAATACGATGTCGAGGCACTCATCTGCCCTGTTGGAGCCATGACTATCTACAAAAACGGAGAGAAGGCCTGTGAGCAGAACGGAATCAAGGTCATCAGGCTCGAGTGTAACGGCGATACGATCCTTGACGATCTCAAGAAGCTCTCCAAGGTATTCGGTGATCCAGAATCCGCAGTATCCATCATAGAGGAGTATGAGGAGGAGCGCAATGCGATGATCTCCGCCATCAAGGAATCATTGAAGGGAAATGACCTCTATGATTTCCTTGCGGTATTCGGTTCCCGTAGTTCCATCTACAACACGTCCTCTGAGATGTCCGGCCTTATGGAGACGATATTCGACAAGAACGTTACATCCTACACGGATCTTCCAACCACTTCTGTGACAAATCTAATCAATAGCGGTTCTCAGGAAGCGATCAGTGAAGTGATGGACAAGGTCGAAGTCGTTCTGATGCGTACCGATCATAGCAGTGAGAAAAACGATAAATATACGATCAATACGACCACTGTAAAATCCAGAAGTTATGGTGAGTTCATCGGTGATGAAACCGATAAGCTGATCACTACATCCAGTCCCGCATACCAGAACAACATGATCTATTCCGTTGAATCTGGAATCATGTCCGGATTGTATGGCCACATAGGTCTTTTGGTCATTCTGGATTGCGTATACGAAATCGAAGTGGATGGATACACCGACATCAACAACGTCATCTCCGATTTCCAGGAGAAGTACAACCAGTCGGAAGCCAGTGGCGACAAGAGCGATCTGATCTACCAGTTCGGAAAGGACAACCCCGACGGTGAATGCATCTTCCTCTACGAGGAGAACTAAACGAGGGGGCAACCCCTCTTAACATCATTTTACGAAGGCTCATCAAATGTTGGAAAGATTAAGACGTGCTACGGAGGCGTGCGATACCACGTACGGTGAGAAATCTCCAGAGTATTCGTTCATTCAGGGTCAGAAGAAACGCCTGTTGTTCATTCTTCTGCTGATCGTATCGACATTCTTCGGAGCATGTCTCGCTGTCAGTCTCGGAGCTGTGGACGTCCCACTGTTGGATACCATAAAGATACTGTTGAATCAGGTGTTCTTCGATGTGTTCGGGGAGCCCAGTGAGAGCTATTACACGAGGATCATCATCGACCTCAGATTGCCGAGGGTCGTACTCTGCATCCTTGCAGGTGCGAGTCTTGGGATGGCCGGTGCGGTGATGCAGGGCCTTCTCAGGAACCCATTGGTGAGTCCGTTCACTTTGGGTGTATCCACTGCCGCATCATTCGGTGCGGCTTTGGCCATCGTGTTCGGAACGACCATGTTGGGCAATCTCTATTACGAGTCGTATGAACTCCTCGGTGCATCGATCACGTTGGACGATGTATTGAAGACCGCATCGGCATTCGTCTTCGGTCTTTTCAGTATCTCGCTGATATTGTTGTTGACCCGTAACAGGGAGATGTCCAGATCGACGGTCATCCTCTCCGGTGTAATCATCAGCTACATCTTCCAGGCCGGATTGATGTTTCTGAAGTACGTCTCGGACGATTCCCAGTTGAGGGACATCACGATGTGGATGATGGGCGGCCTGTCCGGAATCACATGGAACAACATCATGTTGATCCTACCTATCGTGATCATCTGTGCGATATATCTGATGAAGGTGGCGATAGATGTCAACATGCTATCGTCTGGTGATGAGATCGCATCCAACTTAGGTATAGATGTGACCAAATTGAGGAACAGGGGACTGATCGTCAGTACTTTGATGACGACAATCTGTATCGCATTCACTGGAACCATCGGATTCGTCGGTCTGATGGCACCGCATCTATGCAGGATGATCATAGGTAACGATTCACGTTATCTGTTCCCTGCGTCGGCATTCCTTGGATCGTTCATACTGATGGTATCCGATGTGGCTTCGCGTCTGATCATGCGTCCCAGTGAGTTGCCCATAGGCATCATCATGTACATCATCGGTGGAATCTTCTTCATTTGGTTGGTATTCGGAAAGAAACTCGGGGGTAAGGAATGACATTGTCCGTCAGTAATCTCAAACAGGGGTATGGGAACAACATCGTCCTGAACGATCTGTCATTCGACATAGGTATGGGCGAGGTGGTATCGATACTGGGGCCGAACGGTTCCGGAAAGTCCACCCTGATCAAGACAATCTGCAACATCATGAAGCCCAAGGGCGGTAACATATCCGTCGACGGAGTGGATGTCACACGTATCAGAAGGAACGATTTCGCGAAGTTGGTGGCGTATGTGCCCCAATCCACCACGGTGTTCGGTTACAATTCGATATATGATACGGTTCTGGCAGGTAGGAGGCCGTACATGCAGTGGTCCTATTCCCAGTCGGACATAGAGATGGCTGCCGATGCCATGAGGAGGATGCATATCGATCACCTTCATGACAGGTATCTATCGGACGTGTCTGGCGGACAGAAGCAGAGGGCACACATCGCCAGGGCGTTGGTACAGGATTCATCGTATCTGGTCCTGGACGAACCTACGTCCGCCTTGGATCTGAAGCATCAGATAGAGACCTTGACGATCCTCAGAGAACTCACCTCGTCCGGGGACAAATCCGCGATAGTGGCCGTACACGATCTCAATCTGGCACTGAACTATTCCGACCGTGTCATCGTTCTGAAGGATTCCAGGATATATGCGGACGGTAGACCTGAGGATGTCATCACGGCCAAGATGATCCAGGATGTCTACAATGTGAATGCGGCCATCTGTTCCGATGAGAGCGGTACCTTCATCCACCCCTATGGTACGATCGGCGCAGGTAATGTGGATTACATGAATTGATTGAAATGAGCATATTTAATACGAAAATCAACCTCATCGAAGACATGGTCGACGGCGAGGATGTTAAAGGCAGGATAGAGATAGACGATCTGGTCGTCAAATACGGTGACTTCACAGCTGTCGATGGTATCTCTTTGTCGATACCATGTCGGGGGATCTACGGCTTCCTCGGCCCCAACGGTGCCGGTAAGACCACCACCATCCGCACGCTCACCACATTGCTGAAACCTTCCTCCGGTAGCATAACCATCGATGGATTGGATGTGATCAAGGACACCAACGAGATCCGTAAGCGCATAGGCATAGTACAACAGTACATCAGTCTTGACAAGGAGATCAGTGTCCGTGAGAATATAGTCTGTCACGCTATATTGCACAAGGTCCCCAGGAAGGAGATAGATATCAGGATGAGGGAACTCTCCTCCATCCTGGGTCTTGATAGGTACCTAGACAAGTTGATCCTCGATCTCTCGGGCGGATGGAGGAGACGTGCGGCCATAGCCTGTGCGTTGATGCACAGACCCAGCATACTGTTCCTCGATGAACCGACCGCAGGATTGGACACACAGTCGAGACACATACTTTGGGACATAGTGAGGGATCTCAAGAGGTCCGGTACCATGGTGTTCCTCACCACCCATTACATGGATGAGGCGGAGGCGCTCTGTGACCGTATCGCCATCATCGACAGCGGAAGGGTCATAGCTGAAGGTTCACCCACAGAACTGAACAATCTCGTGGGAAAGGTCGCAGTCGATTACGAGTGTGATGGGAAGATGATGACCCAGACATTCGCATCACGTGATATGGCACATTCTTTCATAGAGTCCAATCTGACGAACGAATCATCCTACTCGGTTAGGAGGACTACATTGGAGGATGTATTCCTGGAATTGACCGGTGGAAGCATAGGGGGTGACGATGTTGTTAAGAACGATTGACGGAGCGTTCAGGGTCGCATTGGCCGATATGTACTACCTGAAGAGGAATCTGCTCACCGTGATGATCACAGTGATGATATTGCCGTTGCTGTACTTCGTATCCTTCGCATATGGGTTGGGTTCCACCGTGGACAACACGGAGGGTGTGACATACATAGCATTCGTCATCCCGGGAATCGTATCTCTGTCCACATTGAGTTCATGTTTCTCCACCACTGCCAACAAGATCATGTTGCAGAGGAGGTTCTACTCCTCGTTCGATGAGGTGATACTGTGTCCCGTATCCTCCGATTCCGTCGTGCTGGGTAAGGCGATGCTCGGTATCGTCAGAGGATTGATGTGTGCCGCAATATTGATTATACTGGGTCTTCTAATGACGGATGATTTCGCCATCACGCCGATGCTGCTGTTCACGGTGTTCGTGTCCTGTCTGACGTACAGCCTTCTGGGTGTGGTTGCGGGATTCATGGTCAAGGGTCCGCCGACATTCAACCTGTTCAACAGTCTGGTCATACTTCCGATGACGTTCCTGTGCGGAACGGTGTTCTCGGTGTCCGCCATGCCGCAGTCCCTTCAGGCTCTGATACAGGTGCTTCCGTTGACCCATACGACCGAGTGCATTAGGTCGGCCGCATTGGGTTGGGAGTTCCCATGGGTCTCCCTGATCGTAGTGTTGGCATACGGTACGGCGTTCTTCCTGATCTCCAGATATCTGTTGGAGAAGGGAAGGGTGTGATCCTTCGCATATTGGATGCTAATGCCAACTATTATTAGTTGGATTATTCATCCAATATTAGTATCGGAGCGAAAACCATGATCCGTAGGGTAGGAAACCAATCATCGTCTGGAATGGGAATGCATATCGCGAACGGATGTGATTCACCATGACGAAGGTCCTGGTCTTCTCCGGTACCTCCGAAGGTAAGACCATCTCCAGGTGGCTGAAGGACAACGGTATCGATGTCTGCGTCAGTGTCGCCACCGAATATGGCGGAAGGGATTCCGACTCCGACCTGAACACCCACACCGGCAGTTACGGCGGATCCGAAGGCATCGCGAAAGCGATCGGGGAGGAGGGTTACGATCTGGTCATAGATGCCACCCATCCGTACGCCACCTCCATATCCGCACATGTCAGGGAAGGTTGCGAGATTGCGGGTGTCGAACATATGAGGGTGTCCCGCGAAGGCAGCGACCTCTCCGGATTCGGGAACATCATCCATGCCGATGATACCGAGGACGCCGTCAGGATAATCGCCGAGTCCGCCGGAAAGGTCCTGGTCACCACCGGGATGAAGGAATTGGAGAAGTTCACCAAGGTCCCCAACTACAGGGGCCGTATCGTAGCGCGTGTCCTCTCCGTGAAGGACTCCGTCCTCAAGGCCATGGACCTGGGTTTCGACGGAGAATCCCTGGTATGTGCACGCGGCCCATTCTCCGAGGAGTTCAATCACGCATTGATCAGACAGACCGGGGCCACGATGTTGGTCACCAAGGACACCGGGTCCGAGGGAGGATTGGATGACAAGCTCCGTGCCGCAAGGAAGGCGGGCATCAAGGTCATACTCATCAGAAGGCCGGATAACGACGGTATCTCCGTGGAGGAGGCATTGAAGGTCCTCGCGAACCGCTTCGGAATCGCACATGAGGTGCGGGAGGTCAGGAGGATGCCTTCCTTGGCCATAATCGGTATCGGGATGGGAAACGGTACTTTGACACAGGATGCTGCGGAACGCATAGCATCCGCAGATGTCCTGTTCGGTGCCGAGAGGATGCTGGTATCGGTGGATGTCGGAGGCAAGCACACGGTGACGGAATACCGTTCGGACATCGTATTGGACTACCTGGATGAGCATCCCGAATACATCCGTCCCGCGGTGTTGGTCTCCGGGGATGTCGGATTCTACAGCGGTGCCAAGAAGTTGTTGGAGTCCATCGACAGGGAAAGGTATCGTGTGGAGGTCTATTGCGGAATATCCTCCATGGTCTATCTGGCATCGAGGATCGGTCTGCCTTGGCAGGATCTCCATCTCATGAGCGCCCATGGTAAGGAGGCGAATATCATCGGTACCGTCAGGGTCAAAAGGGGCGTATTCACGTTACTGACCGGTTCGAACGGTGCCTCCCGTCTCTGCGATGAGCTCGTGAGGTTCGGTCTGGACGATGTGAACGTCATCATAGGACAGGACCTCGGGTCCGACAGGGAGAGGATCCATCGCGGCAGGCCCTCCGAGTTGCGTAATGTACAGTTCTCGGAACTATGCGCGGCGATCGTCCTGAACGATTCCCCGGACCCCACGAATCCGATAGGTATGGATGACGATGAGTTCGTAAGGGGCCCCGCTCCGATGACGAAGAGCGAGGTGAGGTCCATATCCGTGGTCAAACTGAAGTTACGGTCCGATTCCATCATCTATGACATAGGTGCAGGTACGGGTTCCGTATCCGTGGAGATGGCCAGGGTCGCCAACGAGGGCCATGTGTACGCATTCGAGAAGGAGATACAGGCCACGGACCTCATCGAATGCAACAAACGTAAGTTCGCAACGCCCAACATCACTGTCATCTCTGGATTGGCACCTGCATCCTTCGCCGGATTGCCGGTTCCTACACACGCGTTCATCGGAGGATCGTCCGGTAACCTGAAGGAGATCGTATCGAGACTCCTGGAGATGAATCCCGACATCAGGATCGTCATCAATGCGGTCACACTGGAGACGATCGGCGAGGTCACCGAGGTGATCAGGGAGTTCGGATTCTCCGAATCGGAGATCCTGTCCATTTCCATATCGAAGGCCAGGGAGTTGGGAAGGTACCATCTGATGACCGCTCAGAATCCGATATATGTAGTGACGGTGCAGAGATGAACGTTCCAAGGTTCATGATATCGGCCGCATCGAGTGGGAGCGGAAAGACCCTGATCACATGTGGGATCCTTCAGGCATTGGTGAATCGCGGTCTGAAGGTCTCATCGTTCAAATGCGGTCCGGATTATATCGATCCGATGTTCCACAGCAAGGTCATAGGTACCACATCGAGGAACGTTGACGCCTTCTTTTGTGAGGATGATGTCCTCAGGAACCTGTTCTGTGACGGTGCCGAAGGTACGGACGTCTCCGTGATCGAGGGTGTGATGGGATTCTATGACGGCTCCACCGTGAACGACAGCAGTGCCAGTTCATGCGATGTCTCCAGGAAGTTATCCGCACCGGTGATCCTGCTGATAGATTCCAGGGGTGCAGCAAGGTCGGTGTTGGCCACGTTGAAGGGATTCCTGGAGTTCGAGGACAATCTGATCGAAGGCGTGATATTCAACAGGATGTCGGAATCCACGTTCTCCAAGTTGAAGGACCAGGTGAAGGCCATGGGCGTGGAGCCCATAGGTTGCGTACCTAGGGTGGACGTGGACCTCAGCAGCAGGCATCTGGGTCTCGTGCTTCCTAATGAGATAGACGACCTTCGTGGAAGGCTGAACTCCCTGGCATCCACATTGGAGAGGACGATAGACATGGATCTCCTCTTGGAGGTCGCGTCACATGCAGGTGCACTGGAACACACCAGCACATCATATCCGACGGGCATCACCGACATAAGGGTCGGATTGGCGAGGGACGATGCGTTCTGCTTCATCTACGAGGACAACATAGAGATGTTGAGGCGCATGGGTGCCAGTATCATAGAGTTCTCACCGTTGTATGATGATCGCGTCCCGGATGTGGACCTGATCATACTTCCGGGAGGTTACCCCGAATTGCATGCGTCCACATTGGAGTCAAATGTACGTATGCGTGAGAGTATAGCCAAGTGCATCTCCTCCGGGATGCCTTGTCTCGCTGAATGTGGTGGGTTCATGTATCTCCACGATTCGATGGAGGATAAGGATGGTAAGCTCAGGAGGATGTGCGGTGTTATAGACGGTACGTCCTGGAACACCGGGAGCTTACGCAGGTTCGGATACGTCACATTGTCCAATGGAGATATCTCGGTGAAGGGGCATGAGTTCCATTACTGGGACAGCAGTTCATGTGGTACCGATTGGATCGCATGCAGGAAGAACGGTCAGACATACCATTGCATACATGATGATGGGAGGATCGTGGTCGGATATCCTCATCTGTACTACAATTCCAATCCGGAGTTCGTCAGGATGATGATCGCCCGTGCAGAACGGTATAGGGAATCGGTCAGGTCAGAATGAGATATTTTTAGGCAATCCTAAATATTATATACTACCAAATGGATATGGAATATGTCGGAGAAGAAAATCCGATTCCTGCCGGACAATCCATCCGATCTCGCCATATCCGATGGTATTTCTCCCAACGACGACAGTGACTACTACATATCCCCCGGCAGGAAATATCTTCACATCACAGTGCCAAGATACTTCTACTGATGCAATGATATCCATGCGGTGACTGGTACATGAAGTCGGGATCCATCGGTAGCAAATTGAAGGGTATGCTTAGGGATATGGGAATCGAGGTCGTCGGATATGCGCCGGTGTCCGCATGGGACACGGATCCATTGGTCTCCGGTAGGGTAGATCCTGTTTCAAGGCCCGCATCCATCATGAGGAACGCACGTTCCGTCATCGTAATCGGCATCCCGATATCCGCAGCCACCATCGATACCGCGCCCTCCATAGCGTACGCGGAGGCGTACAAGGTAATCAACACGATGTTGGATCAGGCGACACAGAGGATCGCGATGGAGCTCATGGCACTGGGTCATGATGCGATGCCCATCCCCCGCGACGGATATCATGGGATCGATGGTCTCAGGGAATCGCCGTCCGCATTCTTCTCCCACAGACATGCCGCATACCTCGCAGGATTGGGAACATTCGGTGAGAACAACCTGTTGATCAGCGCGGAATACGGTTCACTGATAAGGTATTCCTCCGTGTTGACGGACGTCGTACTTCCATACGATTATCCATTGAATGCGGAGGTCTGTATCCATTGCGGAAACTGCGTACGTGCATGTCCCGCAGGTGCCTTGACCAGAGGCGTGTATCCGGAGAACATAACGGATAAGTCGAAATGCATCGACCGTTCGGACGAACTCAGGGTGCATGGTATATCCCCATGCGGTATGTGCATCGCTGCCTGTCCGATCGGAAGGCCTCATTCGATGAAGTATCAGACCCCGGAGGCGTTGGAAAAGATCAGGTCCTACAGGAGATGATCCTACGCAGTATTGTGCTAGGGTTCCAGGTCTCGCTCACAGTCATGATCGGGAGCGTCTCGCCTCTATGTGATAGCGCTTGGAACTCTGCCATATTCCATCTACAAGACAATCGTCGATGTGGCGTACCCTGGTCAATGTGAATCTTGACAGTATGTCCCTTATGTCGGGGATGTCGACGTACACATGCGGGATGCCCTTCTCCGGACCATCCATCCTGATCCTGGTACAATCGTCGAGCATAGGGAGGTCCGCCTCCCTGAAGGACCAGGTGTCCTTGGAGCACAGTGTTATGAACATGGTACCGTTCGGTACCAGTACACGTTCGATCTCGGAGATTACCTTCCTGATACCTTTGGAATCCGTGTGACTTATGGACAGGTATGCGAACACGTGGTCGAAGGAACCGTCGCTGTAGGGCAGGGAATGCATATCGCCGACATTGCATTCGATCTCCAGATCCAGTTCTTCCGCCTTTCTCCTCAGATGTTCGATGGCATACTCGGACGAATCGAATGCGGTCACATTCAGCCCATGTTCGGCGAATAGCATGGCATGTCTTCCGAGACTGCAACCGAGATCCAGTACACGGATATCGCCGTTCTTCCCCCATCTGTTGGCATAATAGTATCCTTCTTCCGAAGGGTCGTACCACCCATCGTCATCCACGGATTCCCAGTCCCAGGAGTTGGAGAGTCCTTCAGGTCCCATGATGTGCCTCACCCATGAGGATATCGGGATGTCATGTAATCCTTGTGATGTGGTCGGTACGATGTCATCGTCGATCGGATCCTCTTGGACCATACCACTGATATCACATCCTATCAAAGGTCAGAAATATCGCCGACATCATCACGACCGTATGGCGGAGCAACCCATGCCCACACCCGAGGATATGACTCCCGAAGGAATCTATGAACTGGCTATCAGATACTACGAGGGCGAGGGCGTGGAACAATCCTTCGATACTGCGTTCAAATATTACCTTATGGCTGCTGAGAGGGGTCATGCCACGGCGATGAGCAATGTGGGATTCATGTACGATCGTGGGGAAGGAGTGGAACGGTCTGCCGAGAAGGCGTTCGAGTGGTACAAGCGTTCCGCAGAACTGGGATGCGATGTAGGCGAGTACAACCTCGCATGCTGTTATTCCAGTGCATCCGGTACGCCATATGATTTCAAGGAATCCATCAGGTTGTTGAGACTCTCCGCAGAGAAGGGTTATGCACCCGCACAGGCCGGTCTGGGACGTGCATATCAGCATTCGATCGAGGTCGACAAGGACATGGATGAGGCCATCAGGTGGTACACATTGGCCGCCGAACAGGGCAACCTGTCCGCACAGAGGTCCCTTGGCAATATCTATTATGGTACGGTGTACGACAGGGAGGATCCCGAGATGGCATTCAAATGGCTCAGTATGGCCGCCGAACAGGGTGATACGGATTCCTACTTCTCTGTCGCCCACATGTACTCCTCCGGTTACGGTGTGGAAAAATCGCCGGAGAAGGCCTTCGGGATGTTCATGCCCCTCGCGGAGAAGGGCAATTCCAGTGCACAGTACCGTATAGCATGCATGTACCGTGACGGTGATGCCGTTGAGAGGTCCTACTCCGAGGCGTTCAGATGGTTCAAGTCGTCAGCGGAACAGGGTCATGACAGGGCCCAGTTCGAACTCTCCCGTATGTACCGCGAGGGCATCGCGGTGGAGAAGGATGTCAGGGAGGCCGACAGATGGTTCGACCTCTACGACGAACAGAGACGTTACAACGAATTGTATCCGATCTGATAGGTCATCCGATATCGACAGATACGATGGGTGGATTGGGGACATTACTCAAGAATGATCCGGGTACCGCTCTTCATGTTCCTTCTCTATCAATCTTCTATCCCTGAGTGATCTAAGGTAGCGGTTCGGGGAGGGTTTGGAAACACCGATCCGTTCGGCGGCTTGTTCTATACCCCTATGGTGTCCATCACGGATCAGGGCATATGGTGACAACTCTTTTGAGGGGATCCATTCATCGAGTTCTATCTTTTCTCTATCGTCTGTATTTTCAGATTTTTACTTAACGATAACTTAACAGAGGGCATGACACAAGAAATAAGTGAATCCGGAATCGTTGAAAATATTGCTGTCCTTTATATATGGATTCTCAAAAACACCCAATATCGATTGAAAAATATGAAAAAATTAACTTAATTCTAACTT
>SUSY01000028.1 GCA_015063185.1 Thermoplasmata archaeon | reverse complement strand
CGAGGATGATTGATTCCTCATGACCGTGTCCGTGAAGGGCACGGTCCGAATTCTTCAAAAATTAAAAAGATGGAAAGTACCCGTGGGACTCCCACGGGTTTTTTGATTTGTGGATCACTCCACGAGTTTTCCGGCGTTGGGTCCGGGTGTGACGTAGTAGACCTCTTCCACATCCATCTTCACGAGGTTCTTGGCGGGGAGGGTCTCCTTCTTGGCGTGTGCGAATGCGACGGCCTTCTCGTAATCGGCGCCGGAGTTCTCGATGGTCACGGTTCCCTTGATCTGGTAGGACTCCTTGCACTCGGGGTTCCAGATGTAGAAGGATGCCTTGGGGTTCTCCTGCATGTTTGCCAGGGTCTTGTTGAGGAAGTTGTCGACGAGCCAGACCTTTCCATCCTCACCCATGAAGAGCATTCCGACGGGGACCACGTTGGGGACTCCGTCCTTGGATGCGGTCGCGAAGGCGAATATGCCCTGTTTGGTCATTGCTTCGAGCATTTCTGCTGTGAGTTTAGACATACGTTGGAGAACAGGGTGCAGGTATTTGCGTATGTCGTTCCCCAATGATACCAGTCATGTCCTTTATGTGTCATGACCGTACCGCTATGGATTAATACAGGATACAGATGGAATCCATCATGGGAGAGCGGCTGTTCACGAAGGCATTCGTCATCGACATGATGATATCGTTGTGCTGCTCGCTCAACTACTTCGCGCTTCTGATCAACATGGTGGACTTCGCCACCATAGAACTGGGAGCATCCTCAGCGGAATCCGGGATGGCCGCCGGGATCTACGTCATCGGTGGACTAGTCTCGAGGGTGTTCCTCGGGAAATACATAGAACTCGTGGGCAGGAGGCGCATGCTTCTCATGGGTCTGGCATTCGCCCTGGTAATGTCCGGGGCATACTTCTTCGTGGAGTCGCTCGCCATCCTCTACCTGGTCCGCCTGCTGCATGGGATGTCGTATGGACTGTGCAGCACCGCTACATCCGACATAGTCGCGAGGATCCTCCCACGTAGCCGCAGGGGCGAGGGACTCGGGTACTTCTACCTGAGCATCACCGCATCCACGGCGATAGGTCCGTTCCTCGGACTGCACCTCGGTGCCACTGGTGACTACAATCTGGTCTTCATGGTCGGTGTCGTGATGTACTCCATCGCACTGCTCCTGGCCCTGTTCCTGAAGGTTCCCGAGGAGGTCCTCACGGAGGAACAGAAGTCGGAGGCCAAGGGATTCAACCTCGCCAACCTGTTCCAGGTCAGTGCCATACCCCTTGCCGCCACCGCCATGGTGTTCTACTTCAGCTACTCCGGTGTCCTGTCGTTCATATCCTCGTACTCGTCGGAGATCGACATGGTCGAAGCCGCTTCGTACTTCTACCTGGCGGTTTCCATGGGTACACTGATCTCAAGACTGACCACGGGGAAGATCTTCGACAGGAAAGGTGCGAACATCATAATGCTACCCGGATACATCGCATTCGTCATCGGCATGGTCATGTTCTCCAGGACGACCGAGGCATGGTCCATGCTTCTCGCGGGATTCGTCATGGGTTACGGAGTATCCATCATCTTCTCTGTATGTCAGACCATCGTGGTGAACAGGAGCCCCCAGCACAGGTACGGTGTGACCACCTCCACATTCTCCGCAGTGGTGGATCTGGGTACGGGACTCGGTCCGACACTGATGGGTGTCGTCCTGCCCGTCCTGGGATTCAGGGACATGTACCTCATGTGTGCGGGACTGGCCCTGGTGAGCCTCGCCATGTACTGGGCCGTCCACGGAAGGCTCAGGATCGTTCCCGGACGCGATTGACACCGTTCCGGGATAGGTTTATATCTGGGTTACCGCTACCCGGACTCACCGGAGTTTATCATGGGCAAGTAGATCAGCCCGGTAGATCGCTGCCTTCGCAAGGCAGAAGTCGCGAGTTCGAATCTCGCCTTGTCCACCATTGTTTACCTACCCAGACATTCGAAAAGAGACCGATTTTCACCGACTCACCCGTGCCGATTCACTCGTTCCACGTCCCCCTGACCGTCTCCATGGCCCGGTCGAGCCTCCTGCGGCTGTAGAAACCCTCGGTCGTCTTGGTGGATGCGTGCCCCATCAGGACGCTGACGGTCTCTATGTCTATGTCCTTGTCCAGTATCCTCTGGCCGAACGTCCTCCTGCACTGGCGGAGGTCGAACCTGACCCCGATATCGTCCTCGACCATGCGCTTGATCCTCCTCAGGCTGTTGCCCGAGAGGAACCCATCATCGCTGTATATCGACGGGAAGAGCGCGGGTGAGTCGGAGTTATTGTCCACCATCCACTTTTTTCTGAGTAGCAGGTAGTTATCGAGGATCGGACGGACGTCCGGATGGACCGGGACCTGCCTCGGAAGGCCGTAGGAATCCTCCCCCTTGACGTGGACGATGTCGAACGTCCACGTCACGGTGTCGAGATCCTTCACCTCCGCGAGACGGATCTCCTTGTTCCTGGCACCGGTGTTGATGCACATGAGCACGAGCGTGTACGCGCGTATCATGTTGAAGTCCAGGGGATCCTTCTCCCTCGACCTCTCCAGTATCAACTGATACACGTCGTCGTCCATGGACTCCTTCCTGCGGTTGCCCTTGAACACGGGTTTCAGTCCGGGGTAGTTGTTGAAGCATATGTCCACCGCACTGTTGTTGGCGAACTGCAACAGCTTCTTCAGTGCGTTGACCTCATGGACGAGGTCCGACTGTCCGACCCTGTCCTTGCAGTAGAGGACGTATGCACGCACGTCCTCCACTGTCATCGACTTGGGGGACATGGTAGAGATCATCTTCTTCTCCTTCAACTCAATCACCTTGCGTTCCATCCGCTTGTACCTGCGCATCCTGGTCTTCCATGTCTCATCGGCATAGACGCCGCGCATGGACTCCATGTACCGGGTCGCATATTCTCCGAAAGGGTACTTTCCCATCTTTATCGGTCTCCTTTTCCGATGCCGCTTCCTGTCGGATAACCCTGCATTATGGCAACTGGGTTTCCGCGGTCATCACCATCTACATGTAATTAGTTGTATTTATAACATTGTAATAATTACAATAAATTTACCAGGTGGAAATCGATGTTCCAGATAAACGGTGATTATTTTACCATGTAGATATGACAAGATTTTTCTATACACGGGACGAATCCCGCACCATGGTGTTGAAACAGGACGACATGGAGTTGTTGGAACGCAAGTTCGCCATGTACGTCATCCTTGCAGTGGAGAAACATCCCATGTCCACGAAGACCGAGATTATGAGGTTGGACAACGGGAACGAGAAGACGAAGTTCAACAGGATACAGGAGCTCATCGCAGCCGGACTGATTCACCACGTGGAGACCGAGACCGGAGCGACGAGGATCGACCTCACCCCGGAGGGGAAGGCGATAGCCGCCAAGCTGAAGACCCTCAGACTGGCCCTGATCAAGAGTACCAGGAACAATCAGGATCCTGACGACACGGAGTGATTGTTGTAGAAGGGTGCCCTGCGATCAGTCCGTTGCATCAAAGTCCTCGAGGAGATCCTCCACGGACTATATGCAGTACCTGTCCCCCGACCTCTGGTCGAGACGGTGGACCGACGATCCATCGAAGATGTACGCCAGATCACGTGGATAATGATAGGACTCCACATACAACGTTCCTGAGGAAAGATGATAGGGAACGAATCCGAGGATGTCGAGGACCTCCTCACCGTATTCGCACAACACGTGATCGCCACTATGGTTGCAGACGGTCATCAAGGGACATGGGTACGATTCCGCATCATGTACTATACAATTCGATAACGGGATGGACCTTTCCGAAGGGACGATGTAGGGGCAGCTTCCATGATGTTGTGCGGGATGGCGGATACGCTGATCGGTCCGGAATTGATTCTCTGCTTGTTCGTTTTCGTTCATGGTCCTCTCATATGATTCACGACTGTATGGATATTTAATCTGTTCTACTTCCATTTATAAATGAATTGAATTGATTTTTCAGTGATGTGTTACAGGTATGTTATCGATAATACATGTATTCGCATGGCATTCTCCGAATCATCTACTATTGGTCTAGGGCCCTCCAATACACTGGATTGCTGAATTGAGGATAGAACATGATAATACTGTTTTTCGATTGTATGATTTTTGGATATTGTATTATCTACAATACCTAAACAACAATCAAACGTCATTCCCTCCGTACTCGCCCCTCAACCCATCGTCAGCGCAGGATTGTGCTTTCCATTTGATCATGTGAAAGCACATCGCGCGCTTCCTCACCGGGTCCATCAGGTCTCGTACGACCTGGGAATGATAGAGATGCAAGGAATGAAGAGAAGCATCGGAAACAAGAGAAACCGGTTAGGAAACAACTTCGGATATTCTGAGAACGACCTCGGTGACCATGAGTACGAGTGGTACAACATCAACCGCAGGAAACCGATGGTTGGATACATGCTGGATGAGGATGGCAACTACCCCGAGGACTGGAGGTGGTTCTGAATGCCGATAGCATCCGAGACCGGATTCACCAGGCAGGAGATGATCCTGGTGCACCTGATGAGGTTCGGTGCCACGACGATGGACAGCATGGAGATGCCCTTCTCAACGACATGCTACGGGATGTCCGTGTCGCTGGGGATCAGCAGGCAGCATGTCAGCAAGGAGCTGAGGATCCTGGAGGGCAAGGGTCAGGTGACCCACAGGAGGGCGAACATCTCCGGGAACGGTTACAAAATGAACGCGTACATCCTGGAACGCGAGGGGATGGAGAGGGCCCTGGAGGCAGACAGGAGAAACCCCGATGCGATCCACGGGATCATCTTCACCGAGGAGACGGTGAACGTTAGGAAGGCCAGGTCGGAAATCAACGAGGCCCTGAGGATCCTGGACGACGGGGGGAAGTCGGACCGGATTATGGCGAACAATGTGGTCACCAGGCTGTCGGCGGCGATTGGGTTCCTACTGAAGGAGGTGACCTGAGATGCTGTTCAGACCGGGGAGGATCGTCTGCACCAGGAGTGTGGAGAACAGGAGGTGCGGGGACTTCGGATTCTTCAGATTCGTGGAGGAATCCCTGAAACGCCATCTGACAGGAGACTGGGGAAACCTATGCCCTGATGACAAGGAGCTGAACGACGAGGCGATAGCAGCCGAACAGAGGGGCGAAACCACGGACCCCCTGTTCAGCATGTACCATCACACCGATGGAACGGAGATCTATATCGTCACCGAGTGGAACAGGACGGTGACAACCATCCTGTTCCCGGAGGAGTACTGAAACCGGAAACCGATTCCCAGGGGAGACCCTGGGAATCATCCGAGCACAGGATGGTCTGCACGAATCAATTCTGCAACAACCCATTGTAATCCAGGTATCTCAAGAACTCCGACACGATTTCGGAGTTCCTGTGTTCGATATCCGATTCCGTGAAATCGCTCCAACCACACATCTGGACGAGTTCCCTGTTGACAGTGCCGGCACGTCTTCCTGCTCCCAGGTAGTACTGCCTCTTGTCGGAGAACCTGTAATCTGAAGCACGGATGTTGATCCTCTTCTCCAACATGGCCTTGTTACCAAGCATCTCCAACTGAACGGATGATATGGCACGGTCCTTCTCACTCCTCTTACGGGAATAGATGTGCTCTATCTCGAACTTGAGGTCTATGTCGGGAGTCGGTTGATCCACACCATTGTTCAATGACCACCAGACTAGCATGGACCTTGTTATCGGTTTACCGTTGGTGAAGGTGTAGTTCTCGATGGAATTCCGAAGTCTGGTCGAATCGAAACGATGATCGGAGAACGTCACCTCCTTCCCCTCGATGATGTTGATCATCTCGGAATACAGAGGTCCGCGAAGGGCATTCACACCCGGATTCGAGATGGAATATGCCCAGATGAAAGCTATGATCCTATCCAGGAATAACGAGAACCCGGAATCCTCCAGGCAACCATCCTCATCGTGGTTGACCAGGTAGTAGACAGAAGTGATGAAGGTCCACATGCCATTGGGGGCATTGTTCAACACATACAGTTTCCTGAGTACCTCCTCTGAGAAGCGGTCGGAATCCTGGTTGCAGATGGATTCCCAGAACCCAGTCAGATCGATCATGTTGTCCAATGTGGAATCGTCCCTCAGAAGACGGAAGTTATCGGTACTGTAGAACTTCCTCAATGCCTCGGTCGTTGTCGATTTGTTCCCCGCCTTCGACCTCTCATAGTACATGTACCTGGTGAAGATCTCATCCATGGGGTTCCCGGTGGATGATGGGAATATGCGGTGACAGGTCTCCTCAAGATCCCTCCAGCGCACTATGAAATCATCCTTCATCCCCTTCTGGTCGAAGTGCCTGTAGAACTGGGCCTTGAAGATATCCGCATCGGAGAGCGGTTTGCCCCTGTTGTTGAGTGTCGAGAAAATACGGAGGGCAGTGTCCTGGGATTCGGCTTCTATGGGTAACAGGATGCAGTTGTTCATGATCCTGGTGGGAAGGTAGGGGAAATACGTGGGACACATATTGAGGAAACCATGTATTCGCTCAGTGAAGAAATCATAGTTCTTCGCATAACGGCTGCGCATACCCCTGGTGGAGCCTGAACGGAGTATCTCCAGGAACTCTCCTGAATCCCCATCCGTGGCAACCCTGGACTCGATCTTGGGTTTTGAAAGATCCGGGGTGCCGAACTCATCGGTCTTCCATATGCAACGACTGATCATCTCACGTGTCTTCACGGAGTAGTCATCGGACATCCTGATGAACCTCTCATAGAATGCACGTAACAACAGCATCAACGTGGTGAGTCTCTGCTGTCCATCGATTATCTCCTGTTTACCATCGGTATTCTTGAACGTGACTATGGGCCCGAGGAAGTACTCCTCATCCGAATCGAAGTTCTGATAGTTCCCATCGGGGATGGCGAAACTGTAGATGTCATCCCATAGAACAGCACATTCATCGACTCCCCATGCGTAGGGGCGTTGATAGTCTGGTATGAGGAAATCGGACTTCTTGTCACGGAACAGATCCCCTATCGTTCTCTGATCTATGTTGAGTTTCGACATGATAACCACCGATGATCTGAGAAAACCGATGGACTCCCTATTATGAACATGTTTCCAAAGATTATAGCTGGAACTATCCTGATCCTCGATCCAAAATGGTCGGAGTTCCACACGATATGAACACATGATGATTCCATAGTAATCGATCTGAGTTACAGAACCTCATAACCATTATCGTAAAGGATGTGGCGATACCATCCATCTGGTTCGTAATGGAGAATGTTCAATAACGAGGATCATCATTACGGATTATGCCCTTGATACTGGACACACCTTTGACGAACACCTGGATAACCCATATATCGGAGGATGTGAGGAAACATCTGGTGATCGTATGTCCGTATCTGAAGATCAACGATAGGCTTCGCAGGATCATCGAAATCGCCGTATCCAGAGGTGTGAAACTCTATATCGTGTACGGCAAGGGCAACATGGATCACAGTACCATGTCATGGTTGAAGGGATTGAGGAACACCAGCATAGGTTACATTCCGAACCTCCATGCCAAGATATACCTGACCGAAGGCCACGCAATCGTGACTTCCATGAACCTGTACGAATTCTCACAGGTGAACAATGAGGAGATAGGTGTCCTCCTCGGATACAAGGAAGATCGTCGTGATTACAAGGAAATTCTTTTCCACACGATGCGTCTGCTCACGATGGCTGAAAAGGAACATGGGGCATGGAACCTGTCAGATATCGACAAACCTCTAAGAGGTCTGTTCGGAATCAGGAAAACCGTATTCGATAACGATTCTACTCATGAAGAGTTAGAAACCGATGATTCAGAAGATATCCATATATCTGAAGAACCGAACGAGATTGTCCCTGAGAGGATATTATGCCGTTGCATAAGATGCAATCGGATCATACCCTCGGATCATCAATACGTCTATTGTGGCAGATGTATGGAATCATGGTCCAGATACTGCAATACAGATTATGTGGAGAATGAAGGGCATTGCTATATCTGCGGCAAAGATATCAAATCAAGTGCAGGAAAACCTGCATGTGCGGACTGCTACAGAAGCAACAAGCAATTGGTTGACCTGAAATGCTCGATCATGGCATCGGTGAAGGACGGTTTGCTGGAGGATCACTGAGACGTATCCGGATTCAACAACATCTCGATCTCCTCGAGGATACCGTTCATCTTGGACTCGATATCCGATCTCCTCTGCCTGTACTCCGAGATCAGTTCATGCGGGGGGAGGATCTCCCTCTTCTCCTGGGGGTACTTGCAAAGGTCGAGGTTGTAGTCGCCGTCTGCGATCTCCTCTACGGTATAGCATCTCGCCTTCTGGAACCCCTTGTCGTCGATGACGTCAGTACGGTCGTTCCACCAATCCCTGACGGCATCGAAATGCTCGTTCCTGATGGGCTTGGTCTTGGAAAAATGCTTGTAGCCCTCCGGCATGTCCATCCTGTAGAACCAGGTCTCCCGGGTGGGACTGGTGTTGTCGAAGAACAGGATGTTGGTCGTGATCGATGTGTACGGAGCGAACACGGAAGCAGGCATCCTGATGACGGTGTGGAGGTTGAACTCCCTCATCAGCTTCTCCTTAATGTTACGTTTCGCACCCTCAGTACCGAACAGCAGACCATCCGGCAGGATGACTGCAGCCCTACCGTTCCTCTTGAGGCGGTACATGATGACGCTCATGAACAGGTCGGCGGTCTCGGAGCTGGTGAGGTCGGTCGGGAAGTTGTTCTTGATGACCTCCTTCTCGCTCCCACCGTACGGGGGGTTCATCACGATCACGTCGAACCTGTCCTCGTCCGAGTACTCCAGGACATCCCTCTCCAGAGAGTTGGCGTGGTAGATCCTCGGTGTGTCGACATCATGGATGAGCATGTTCGTGATGCACAGGAGGTATGGGAACGGTTTCTTCTCCACACCATATATCGAGTTGTTGAACAGTTCGATATCCTCACTGGTCCTCTTCTGTTTGGAGAGATGCTTCAAGGTGGAGGTGAGGAAACCTCCGGTTCCGCATGCGAAATCGGCGATGCTCTCACCGAGTACTGGATCGACCATCTCGACCATGAAGTCGGTGACCGCACGGGGAGTGTAGAATTCCCCGGAGGAACCCTGAGATTGGAGCTCCTTCAACATCGATTCGTAGATGTCGTTGAAGAGATGGCGTTCTGTGGATTCATAGAAGTCGACGGCATCGATGATGTTTACTATCTTCCTGAGGAGGACCCCGTCCTTCATGTAGTTGTTGATGTCCTGGAACACATTGGCGACAATAGATTTCCCGATAGGTGTGTCCTCATCCACGGGGAGGTTCTTGAGGGTGGGGAACAGACCGTCGTTGATGAACCTGAGCAGGTCATCACCTGTGAGGCATTTTCCGTCCTTGTTGTCATGTGCCCAGTTAGTCCATCTGTACTCCTCGGGGATGATGGACGTGTAGGACTTGTCCATCAATTCCCATTCCTCTTCCTTGATGTCGTAGACCTTAAGGAATATCATCCAGGTCATCTGTTCGAGACGCTGTGCATCTCCGGAGATTCCCGCATCGTTCCTCATCTCGTTCCTGATGTTTTTGATGAATCCTTCGACGGACATGGTTACGCCTCACTTGTGGTGTTTTGGATATTGTTTTTGACCGATTTCATAGAATCTATACATTTCAATAGCTCTTCAATCTTCTGAACAATACGTTTCTGTTCCAATAATGGGGGGACAGGACACAGTAATCTATTTGATTTAATCAATGTTAACTGAGAAACAGTTGTTGCCATAGAGTCTGCGCGAATCTGAGTTTGTAAGAAATCTGAATCCAACATTAGTTTAAAAAACGGAGAATATAGCCTTGAATAGTTCTCATAACAGAGGATGTATGCATCTTTGTAATAGAATGGTTTCGAATCTTGAACAATATATGTTTTTCCGATGGTTCCAACAGCAGATATTAAAATATCTCCTACATTGGGAACTCCACCCTTCGTTTTTAGACTCAGGTACAACTCTTCGGATATGAAAATCTCCGGAGAAGCATCACCATCATTAGATAATCTCACAAGCTCCCTACCACGATAAAATGGAATACCCGTTGTTTTCCAGTCCGACTGATGAATTCTCATAGCAGAGCGCATATTAAAAATAGAACCAAGTCTGACTACTTCCCAATTAGTGGGGAAATCAAATGGAATCTCCTCATCGATGCAGATTTCGTTCTTCCCATTGATTGTCTCATACCAATGTCCGTCACGTCTGTAGATGTGGGATTCGTTCTTGTCGGCCTTGATCTTCTTCTCCCTGATGAGACGTCTCTTCTCCTCGCGGATGCGTTCGATGAGGACGGATGCGGGTTCGTCGTCGGGATCCTGTGGAACCAGTCTTCCTTGGACCGCAGCTTGGAAGATGGATGCTCTGAGATCGGTCGGGAAAGAATCTTCAAGATCCGTCAATTCCTTTTCGAATCCATCATATTGCTCGACTAATGGCATCAGTTCCTCAATCTTTTGAACAATACGTTTCTGTTCGGATAATGGTGGTATTGGAACAAATAACGATCCGACCTTCTCTGCGCCTATGTGAATTATCTGGGTACCTGTAGCTAAATCGGATTTTTGAATTATCATCGATTCAGAATTCAACATGTATGACAGATATAGCGGAACGAGAGAATGCGAGCTAATTGATAGTAGGTCTCCTCCGTAAGCAACGGATTCTCTACCGAGATAGGTTATCGCTTTACCGATGTCCCTTTTATTCTCTCCAGTCAACGTTATTAGGATATCCCCACTATTTATGTGAAATACATTATCAAATAATACCTGAGTGATGTGCGACTTGATATTCGTCGCAGAAATATTGTAGGTCGTGTACAGTTCACCATATCTGATGCAGGGAAGTCCTTCAGCAACAACCTCATCTTTTTTAATTCCCTTACCACGAACGTGGATTCCTATAGTTCTGAGCCTAGACCAAGTCCAATTATCTGGAATCTCGAAGGGAATGTCATCATCGATGCAGGTCTCGTCCTTCCCGTTGATTGTCTCGTACCAATGTCCGTCACGCCTGTAGATGTGGGATTCGTTCTTGTCGGCCTTGATCCTCTTCTCCTTGATGAGACGTCTCTTCTCCTCACGGATGCGTTCGATGAGGACGGATGCGGGTTCGTCGTCGGGATCCTGTGGAACCAGTCTTCCTTGGACCGCAGCTTGGAGGATTGATGCTCTGAGGTCTTCGGCTTTCATGTTATCAACTGAATCATGTTCCAAAAAAGTGATCGATCATTCAAGTGGTATCTGGGGAGAGTAGATCAGGTCCTGCATCTCCGCTACGGTGGCCAGGTACCTCTCCTTACCACCGAAGGCCCTGACGACACCGATGACCCCGCCGTACTCATCGAACTCAGGTAGTTTGAGTACGTCCAGGTTGTAGAGGTCGTTCTGGTCGGTGTCCATGTACTTCTTCAGGAGGGTCTTGAGGATCGCCTTCGCCCTCTCACTCTGTTTTGATATGAACTCGCTGTTCATGACGTTCTCCGCCCTTTCGGTCTTCGTGACGGGACGTGTGCTGAACGCCATGTGGCAGATGACATCGAAATCGCTCAGGTTGTCCCAGCCCATGCGCTTCCTGGTGTAGTCCACATCGAAACCCTCCAGCAACAGATGTCTCACGATCTCGTCCTTGCGGTCGGTCTCGTTCCACCTGTTGATGAAATCCGACAGGGACGCGTATTCGGAGTTGATGATCCTCCTGGAGTAGTCCCTGTAGTTCTCGACGGTCATACCGTCCAGACCGTAGTACATGTCGAGTTCCGACTCCATGCCCACTCCGACATCACCCCTGATGCGTTGTTTCACCCTGTGGTTTCCAGGTTTCTCAGGTTCATCTGGATCTTTCTTTGGTTGAACTTCGTTCATCGGGCCGGTGTACGGTTCCGGTGTGGAATCCCAACCATCCTCGAGCAGATGCACGGAGGCGTTCCTGAAATCCAGCAACGTGAAGAAGGTCTTCCCGAGTTTCTCATCCAGTCTGGAACCCCTCCCCAGGATCTGTTTGAACATCGTGGACGAACCGATGTTCTTGTCGATGGCGATGACCTTCGTCAGGAAGCAATCGGATCCGGTCGACAGGAGTTCGGAGGTAGTGACTATGACGGGATAGACGGAGGACTTGCTGTTGAAGTTCTTGAGCTGTTTCTTCCCTTCCGGATCGTTCCCGGTTATGCGCATGACGTACCTGTGGTCGACTGCCAGGTACTCCGCTGAGAGTTCGGCGATGGCATCCCTCATGCGTGCAGCATGGTCGGTGTCCTCACAGAAGACGATCGTCTTCGACAGGGCCTGGCGGTCACCGGTCTCCTCCAGGTGAGCGATTATGGTCCTGGCAACCAGTCTGGTCCTGTCATCCACGATCAGCCTCCTGTCGTAATCAGGGGCGTTGTATGGGCCGATGACGGGTTGCCCATCCTCATCAAGGATGTCCTCGTTGGGATCCCAGTTCACATCTATCGTGGTGGTGAACTTCCTCAGGCGGAACGGGGCCAGGAAACCGTCCTCGACACCCTGTCTGTAGGAATATGTGTACACGGCCTCGCCGAAATAGTTGGAGGTCGAGACATCGGCATCCTCCCTCGGGGTGGCGGTCATCCCGATCTGTGTGGCACTCTCGAAGTACTCCAGGATCTTGCGCCATTCTGAGTTGGCGTTGGAACTGCCCCTGTGGCACTCATCGACTATTATCAGGTCGAAGAAGTCCGGGGAGTACTCCTTGTACGGCATGGATTCATCATCGTTATCGGTGAGTTGCTGGTACAACGCTATCTGGATTGGGTATGTGGAGTCCATCTTCCTGTCTGCGATCTTGGTCATCTCCTTCTCGAAGACCTTGAAATCATTGACCATCGTCTGATCGGCAAGGTTGTTCCTGTCCACGAGGAAAAGAACCTTGTTCACCTTCCGGGTCTTCCTGAGCTTGTAGATGATCTGCATGGAGACGAACGTCTTTCCAGTGCCAGTGGCCATGACCACAAGTATCCTCTTCTGCCCCTTCTCCACGGCGGAGACAACCCTATTGACGGCAACGTTCTGATAGTAGCGCGGTCTCTTCTTAGTATTAGGATCGAAGTACATCGGATACAGGACCGCACTATCCTTGTCGATACCGCATCCCGATTCCAGCCGTGCCAACAGCTCATCTTCGGAGGGGAAGTCCTCCATGGATAACTCGCGAGTCAGACCTGTGTTAAAATCAAACTCGTAGAACCCAACTCCATTTGATGAAAAGGCGAATGGCACATCCAGGATGGAAGCATAGTTCTTGGATTGCTGTATCCCCTCGCTTATTGAGTGATCCATGTTCTTGGCTTCCACGACAGCCAGGTACTTGCCGCCACTGGTCATCAGCACATAATCGGGTTTCAGATGACTGGTGTTCCTGGAACGGTAAGATTCCCCACCATCAATGAGGATTCTGCCCTCAATCAAAGGTTCCATACGAATCCTGTTCTTCCCCCACCCTGCCTTCTCTATAGCAGGTGTGATGTAACGGAGTTTAACCTCCTCTTCGGTGAGGTTCGATGAAAGGGATACCATGGTTGTCGTCACGGTATTCGATTGATATGTATAAAGGCTTCAATGAAGCATAATCTTCTCTCCCGTCCACCATGTCCTTCATGGGTACGCTTCGACGCGCATATCGGCCCGTCGATGCTCTGCTGTTTCTCCGTTCTTCGCACGCGACGGTCACGTAAGGCGCCTCCGCCGAGCCCGTTCTCGAGCACATGTGCCCGGGAGAGAAAGAGAATGTATGGAAAGTACAGGAAGAATGGAAACAGAAACGAAAACAGGAACGGGAACACGGACGGAAACGGACACGGAACCGTAAACGGGATGACATGAGATGCGAACCCGAACCTAGAGACAGTCTTCAGGAGGGTCGGCAGGAGGTACAGATACGGGGACGTGAGGGCATCCTACGATGGGTTCACCGACTTCAAGGTCAGATGGCAGCGCTCGACGGGATGGATCAGCTTCCAGGTGAGCGACTACTCTCGGACGCACCCGACGAGGTACTGGAGGGAATCACAGAGACTCTGTTCGGGAAGATCACTGGCAGGGACGGTGGGGGTGGTTATCCGGAAGTAGTCGGGGACTGGCTGACGGACCCCTCGTTCCCGATGACCAAGAGGGACGTTTTCCTGGAGAGAGTCGGGAGAACGGAACCCGGGACCATGGGGGAGAAGCACGACCTCAGGGACTCCTACGATAGGCTGAGGGAGTCGGGACTCATCGAAGACATGGACGACCTGGACCTGAGGTAGTACCACGGGGGCGGGTACGGCGCCGGGAGATCCAGCATCCTCATGAGGTCGGCGATTGTCAGGAATTCGTTGGACTCGGCGGGCATCCCGGACGAGATCGTGGACTACGTCCTGTACATGCAGCTGGCAAACATCGCAAGGGGGTTCGACCCCGGTGCCGACAGGGTGACGGCGTACTCGGACATGCTGTCGGGGTTCAGGAGCAGGGATGAGATCGAAGAGATCCTGAGAGAGATGGGACTCATGCACTGAGTAACACGGATGGGGGAGGGTCACCCTCTCCCTGGAACACCAGGATGAAGGGGCTGATTCAACCTCACAATGAATACGACAGAGGTTCCAGATACCTATCATGTACGGAACGACCTCTGGACGAACCGCGTTCCAGGATGAACAGATGACCGTGGGGGGTCATGGACCGTGAGGTCGTCTATGCCCACAATCTATGATCCGTATGATATTCTATAAAAAAACAGTTTCAAAAGCTATTTATCCCCCCCCCCTGAAACGTCATGGCCAGCAAGAGCGTCAAGGTAATCGCAATCTGTGCTGTCGTGATCGTTGCGGTAGGGATCATAGGTCTTTATCTTGCCGGAACATTCGACGACTACGACAACGATGTGGTCAGGGACGAGGTCATCGTCGGGGATTACATCATCTATGAGGAAACGGACACCTACAGTGGTGACAGGATCACCGAATCGGTAAAACACGAGGTGACGGCCATCTCCGATGATGGATCCCTCACAGTGAAGAGGACCGATGGAAAGGGGACGATAACCGAGTCGATGACCGTCGAACGGTTCCTGGGTCTGATGGATCCGGATGTCGGATTGGATGAGAAGGGGACCGAGGTGATCGACACACCGTTCGGAAAGAGGAAATGCAAAGTTCTGGAAACGGAGTTCCTCGGTTCCACGATGAGGGAGTTCGTAGGGATCAATAACAGTGTTCTCTACTACGGGGAGATCCCCGGATCGACGATCACCCTGAAGGACACCTCGTTGTTCTCGGTCATCGATAATGGACGTGACGGGGACACGGTCGATCTCGAGTTCAGGGGAGCATTGGTCGTCGGGGATTACTACACCCTGGATGTCGATGTGACATGGATCCCCGAGAAACCTGGTTCGTTGGGTGACGAGACGACGACCTTCAGGGTAGTGAGCATAGATCCTGTGGGAAAGGTAGACTACGTGAAATACACGGTAAGGGACGATGGCCCCCTGGAAACGCATTGGTCGGGCACCGCTCAGGATTTCTACAGCAACATCCACCCCTCCGCCGAGACCTTGGCGGACTTCACCTGTGAGAAGAAGGAGGTTCTGACCACCCCCTGGGGCGATGTGGAGTGCGATGTCATGCTGTACAGTGCATACAGTCCTTTCCTCGATGGGAACTT
>SUSY01000027.1 GCA_015063185.1 Thermoplasmata archaeon | reverse complement strand
ATACTGTATAACATATCAATCAGATAATAACCGATCCATCCAAGAGGATTCCTTTCACTGGTTGGAGTCTGGATAAGATCTTCGCTGAATTAACGGATTATGTAGATAAGCAGGATAAGGTCTTCATCGTTGTATTGGATGAGATTGACAGATCCTTTGAAAAGAATGGAGATGATATATTCTATTATCTGACTACGATAAATGAGCTTTTGGAAAATTCAAGGGTTTCAATCATAGGAATTACCAATAACAGTAGATTTACTGAGATGTTGTCTACCAAGATCAAAAGTAGATTGGGTGAAGAGAAAATCATTTTTCCTCCATATACTGTCGAACAACTGGGAGATATTCTCGTGGAGAGAGCTAAAGATGCTTTCGAAGAGGGTATTCTTGATTCCGATGTCATCCCATATTGTGCAGCATTATCTGCTCAGGAGATGGGTGACGCCAGAAAAGCCTTGGATCTCTTGAGGATCTCTGCAGATCTTGCCGAAAGGAATGGTGATACCGTTGTCACTGCAGCTCATGTCAGATTGGCAAGGAGTAAAATCGAATTGGATGCGGTATCGGAAGTTATCAAAACACTCACGGTCCAATCTAAGATCGTTCTCATGAGTATCATCAAGAACACTGAAGATGAGAACATGACTGTCATGACCACCGGTGATGTTTACACCATGTACAAGTATGTCTGTGAAGCCATTTCTCAGACAATTCTTACACAACGTAGAGTTGCTGGTCTTATCTCGGAATTGGATATGCTTGGAATAGTTCATGCAAGGGTCAAATCCTTTGGAAGACAGGGTCGTACCAAGGAGATATCATTGAACACTCCTAAGGAGATCATCAACATGGTGAAATCCGACGAGGTTTTCAGAGGATTGGATAGTTATAGGCCTCAGAAACAGATGACTCTCATGTGAATGAGAGACCCCCATACCCTTTTTTCCAGTTCCAGTGGAAATGAAGGGGTGGGGGGGTTACTCAGTTTTTCTTCATCTCGTTCTTCATATCTTCGGTGTTCTTCCTGAGTAGAATGGCATCAACGATCAGAATCAATGATATGATCACGATGAATGCCAGGATTAATGATGGAAGGCTGTTGGGGACGTACTCCAGGTTTTCTCCATCGTTCTTCAACAGTATCTTGGTCGTACCAGCCCAGGGGATCTCCAATATCGGAACTGATCTTATATCATCCATACCGACCAGGTGGTTCACGATACCGCTATTTTGATCGAAATTGAGGTTGCCTACAGGATTATCCCCGAGTGTGAGGAATCCACTTTCATCACCGAGGTTGTCGAGATTAATCTCCAATGTTTTTCCAGACTGTGTTATGTCTATGAACTTCAGTGTACCACTGAGTTCGTTGTAATTGGTGATTCTTTCCAGTGAACCGTTCCTCACATCCATGCACAGCCATTTGTTTTCATGACCTTCGAGATCCGGTGCACTCCATGTACCATCACCGTTGTATTCTAACCAGAGGATTGCACGGTGTATGACGGGGTTCTGATTGTAGTTACGTTCATAGATTATCACTGACCCATAATCATCGAAACTACGGAATCCCGTATCCAATCCTTCGAAGTAGCTCTGTATATCGGCTTTTTCAGGAGATTTGACGATGACTATATCTCCTGTATCAATGCAGCCGATTTCCGAACGCTCATTGTCGTGTTGCATGCTCTGTGACATCACGACACTGAACGGTGTATCGAATCCGGTATAGGCCTTGATTCCAGCGTATCCTCCCACCAGTATTATCAAGAACACTCCGAGGACTACCAGTAACCTCTTGTTTTCCGAATCCATAATGGAGGTTATATTCTCTGAATATAAAATCGAAGTCATCGATAAATACGATGTAGTGGATGGATAGTGCATGGAAAGACCCGGAAACGATCAGTATTTCATGGATATGGCCAAGTTGGTCTCCACACGTTCCACATGTACCAGAAGACATGTCGGCGCTGTGATTGTGAAAGATAAGAGGGTCTTGTCAACCGGTTACAACGGTTCTCCGAAGGGTACCAAACATTGCGAGGAACTCGGATGCATAAGAGAGCAGATGAACATCCCTTCTGGTACGAGACATGAGCTCTGTAGAGGTGTCCATGCTGAGCAGAATGCTGTCACCCAAGCGGCTTATTTCGGTGTCAGTGTTAACGGTGCCACGATCTATACGACCACATATCCTTGTTCCATGTGTGCGAAGATACTCATAAATGCTGGAATAAAGGAGATCGTGTACGATGAGGGATATGTGGACGATCTTTCGAAATCATTGCTCGATGAGACGGACATATTGATCCGTAGATATCCTCCACAGGAGTGATTGCCCCATATATAATACCGGGAAATGGATGTTTAACGGCATTTCGAGTATTAAAATCCATTTTAAACCTTATTTTATTCTTTTTTTAAACTAGGGGGAACGTTACGGTTAAGTACCCCTCCAAGGATAACGACCGTAGGTCGGGGAGTGTAAATTTGAGCCGAACTGACATACTTACGGAAATAAAGAAGGCGGAGGCGGACGCTGACGCCATGGTCGCTAAGGCCGAGGAAGACAAGAAGTCCGCTATCGCTGAAGCTCGCAGAGATTCTGTGAAGAAGATTCAGGACGCTGAGGCTCAGATGCGCAGCTCTTACGAATCCGCTATTGCTAGTGAGAAGGAGGCACTCAACTCCAAACGTGATGCTATGCTTGCCGACGGTAAGACCATCGCAAATGGAATTGGATCCAACTCACAGGCTAAAATGCAGGAAGTTAAAGATTTTCTTAATAAAGAAATTGAGAGGACCTTAAATGTCACTTCCTGAGTCGATGAGTAGGATTGTGATCGTGGGTACGAAATCCCATATGGACGAGGCCATCGAGGCCCTGTACAGTGCGGAAGCTATCCACCTGATCGATCATACCGTCGACGCGGATGAGGGTTTCACTCTGGGAACACCCCGCCCATACTCACCCAAGGCATCCGAGAGGCTGCTCAAGGTGCGTGCTATGGAGAAGGAGTTGGGAATCACGAACTCCGTGAAGACCGATG
This sequence comes from Thermoplasmata archaeon, assembly GCA_015063185.1. Lineage (GTDB taxonomy): Archaea > Thermoplasmatota > Thermoplasmata > Methanomassiliicoccales > Methanomethylophilaceae > SIG5. The sequence goes on along the minus strand of SUSY01000027.1, from coordinate 12,914 downwards.
CCGTTCCCGAAGATGAAATCAAGAGCCAGATATCATCTGACAGCGTCGAGCTTGTCGAGAAGGAGGTTACCTCCGTCCTTGACAAGAGGAATGATCTCAATCAGAGAATCACCGAGTTAAACGCTACGAAGAAGAATCTTGAGCTACTTTCTGACATACCTGTCGATCTTGAGCTGTACTCTGGTTACAAGAGTATCTTCTCAATGGTCGGTACTGTTGTCGATGATCCCACAGCAGCCCTCTCGGGTATTGACTGTGAGATCTTCTCTTCTCTCAACAAGAAGAAGGGCAACGTCGTGGCTGTTTTCGCAAAGGATGCGGACAAGGAAAAAGTCCAGGCAATCCTTTCCGATAACGGTTTCTCCGAGATTCCGGTCCCCAAGGAGACTGGATCCGCTGCAAGCGCGCTTGCGAGGACCGATGTGGAACTCACAGCCGTCAGCAACGAGTTGGAGAATGTCAACAAAGAGATTGAGAACCTTCTTGAGAAACACAAGACTTTCCTCAAGGCATCCGATGAGGAGCTTTCTATCGAGGTCCAGAAGGGAGAGATTCCCGTCAGGGTCGCGAACAGTGAGTACACCTTCGTCATCGATGCATGGGTACCTGCGAAGAAGGCAGACTCCGTCAAAGCGGAGATCGAGTCCAAGGTTTCTGGAACCTATGTTGAGGTTCAGGAGACCCGTGGCAGGAACCTGCACGAGGTCGAGGAGGCCGAGGAGAGGTTCAAGACCACTCCGTCCAAATTCAAGAACGGAAAGATCGTCGAGGAATTCCAGTACTGTACCAAACTGGTAGGAGTACCCGCGTATCAGGAGGTCGACCCTTCGATACTGATCGCAATCTTCCTCCCGATGTTCTTCGGATTGATGGTCGGAGATGTGGGATACGCCATCCCGTTCATTATCATTGGAGCCTATGGACTCAAGGTCACTAGGCACAAAGATTGGCGTGCAATTGCTACCGCTCTGTTCTTCGGTGGAATTTGGGCATTCATCTTTGGATTCTTCTTCTTTGGAGAATGTCTAGGAATGCACTTCGTTACATCGTCACACATGTTGGACGTTGAGTTCTCTTGGGAGATGCTCCTTGGTCTCCACGGACTTCCCGAGATCTTCAATGGAATTCTGCCTTATGAGGCCGGAGTCGGTAAACTGTTCCATGTCGGATTCCTTCTTAAGTTGTCCGTTTACATTGGTATCGTTCACCTGTTGATCGGATACCTGTGTGGATTCTATAACAAGTACATCCAGCATGGATTCAAACACGCATTCATGGAGAAGGGATCCTGGATTATGGGATTCATCGGTGTTGTGCTTGCATGTTACGCACTTACTGAACTTCTCATCTACGGAACACCTATGGACGACATCATCATATTCCTCGCACTTGGAATTGTGTTGATCGTTCTCGAAATCGTCATGAACATCAAGCACGAGGGAATCCAGGCAATTCTTGAACTGCCCGGAATCATGGGTAACGTCCTTTCCTACACTCGTCTGGCTGCAATCGGAATGTCCAAGGCCGGTATGGCACTTGCATTCAACTACATTGCACTTGGAATGATTGCCGGAGTCGACATCACCCCTGCAGTCGTCGTGGGTCATGAGGTTGTTGCTGATGCATTCATCACCAACACATTCGATTTCATGGATATTGTGGGACTTGTGGTCTTCGCATTCCTTCACCTTGTGATTTGGACCCTTGCTATCCTGTCTGCCGGTCTTCATGGACTTAGGCTTCAGATGGTCGAGCTTATGGGTAAGTTCTTCGAGGGAAGCGGTGTCGAGTACAATCCCCTTAAAATCAAACGCGAAAAAACCGTTTCAAGCAAAGCAAAAGCTACTAAAGAGGTATAAAAATGGTACTTGAAGGAGATGTTGGATCTGGACTTATTGCAATCGGAGCAGGACTCGCAGTCGGACTCACCGGTCTTGGAGCCGGTATGGCCGAGGGAGACGTCGGAGCTGCAGCAGTCGGAGCAATCACTGAGGATATGTCCCTTTTCGGAAAATCCATGATTTTCGTGGTTCTCCCTGAGACCATCGTCATTTTCGGACTTGTTATTGCTATCATCAGTATCTTCGTGATGTAAGCGCGCCAAGAGGTAATCTCATGGCATTGCAGAACGTTACTCAGGAGATCATCAAGTCCGCTCAGGACAAGGCAGCAGCCATCAGGGCTGAGGCCGATGCAGAGATCGCTATGATCAATGCAGATGCGGAGGCGAAGATCACTGAGATGAAAGACAAAGAGGACAAGAAGCTCAAAGAAGCCATTGAGCGTCTCAACCGTCAGGAACTCTCCAGCGCTGAGCTCGAGAGCAAGAAAATCGTTCTGGCTAAGAAGAAGGAGATCCTCTCCGAGGTCTTCGAGAGCACCCTTGCAGGTCTTGAGAATGCACCCAGCGACGTCAAGCTGGCGCACTACAAGGCAATGGTCGAGGTTGCAAAGAAGATCATCGAGAACCCCAAGGCAATCATTGCAGAGAATGAGTCATTCTCCGCAAGCGACCTCGGAGTCATCTCTGTGGAGAAGGACAGCAGGATCGTCGCAGGTATCATCGTCCAGAGCGAGGATGGTCAGGTCGAGGTCGACATGCAGTACTCCACTCTTCTCCAGTCGGTTTGGGACCGTGAGATCAAATCTGTGTCTGATATTCTCTTCGGGTGAAACGTATGTTCAGCCGCAGCGGAAAGAAGGGCAATTACGCGTACACCGTCGCCAGGGTGAAAGCGAAGAAATCGCATCTCCTTGGTGAAGAGGACTACAACAAGATGCTGCAGATGAGTGTTCCTGAGATTTCCCGTTACATCAGTGAGTCCGGCTATCAGAAAGAGATGGTGGACCTCGCTGGTAGGCTTGAGGGAATCGATCTCGTTGAGCATGCTACTTATGTCAACATGGCAAAAGTATTCAGCAGCATCCTCTCTGCCTCACAGGGTGAACTTGAGGTTATGGTTGCAGCATATCTCGAGAAATGGGATATCTGGAATCTTAAGGTCATCCTCCGCGGTAAGTCATACGGTCTCAACACGGATGCGATCATGGAGGATCTCGTCCCCGCAGGCCGTCTCGGCACTGAATCATTGGAAAAACTTATCTCACTTGACGCCACAGAAGATATACTCGCAAACTTCGGAAGGATGGCAAAGGTCAATCCCCAGGCACTTCTTGATGCCTACAGGGAGTCCGGTGGAAACTTCGGTGCAATCGAAGACTACCTGGACAAGTACTACTACGCCAGACTTATCGCAAGTATCGATCCTACCTCCAGGCCCACCAAGCTGTTCCAGGAGTACGTAAGGAAGGAAATCGATGTGAAGAACCTCGAGACCATCCTGAAGCTCAAGGCAGAGGGCATCTACGGAGAGGATGTGATGCAGTACATCATACCCGGTGGAAAGCAGATCGATAAGAGACTCGCAGTCCAGCTCGTCAACGCGGAAACCATCGAGGCGGCAGCATCCGACCTTTCACAGCTCGACTTCTACGAGACCATCAGGGATCTCGTCGAGTCCGACAGTGTCAGTATCAGGGATGTCGTCACCGAGATGAAGAAATACGAGATCGCACAGGCGAAGAAGTTCTCTCACCTCTACCCGCTGTCCGTCGTTCCCGTCATCGACTTCATGATCCACAAGGAGCTCGAGGTCAGGAACATCAGGACCGTCGCAAGGGGAATTGAGAGCGGACTTGACAAAGAAACCATCAAAGGACTGTTGGTGATCTGATGGAAATCGCAGTAATAGGCAGTGATGAGTTCGTACTTGGTTTCAGGCTTGCCGGAATCAGGCGCGTATTCGTTGCTAATTCAGAGAACTACCAGGAGAAAATGCTGGAGGCGATGTCCCAGCCAACAATAGGTATCCTCGCAGTAGATGCGAAGGACCTCGACAATCTCTCTCACCAGTTGAGGCTGAAGGTAATGGATTCCATTCAGCCCGTCATCGTTCCCGTAGGAGGAGATGACGGAGACCTCCGTGAGAAGGTCAAGAGAGCGATTGGCGTTGATTTATACAAAACAGAGGATGCATAAATGAGCACTGAAGGTGTAATTTACAGGGTCGCAGGACCTGTGGTGACAGCCGTCGGTATCTCCCCTAAGATGTACGATGTCGTTCACGTCGGGGATGAGCAGCTGATGGGAGAGGTCATCAAGATCGTCGGCGACTACTCCATCATCCAGGTTTACGAGGATACATCCGGTATCAAACCCGGAGAGCCGGTTACCAACACCGGTAGGCCTCTTGCCGTTGAGCTCGGTCCCGGACTTCTGACTTCCGTTTACGACGGAATCCAGAGGCCCCTGCCCGTTCTCAGGGACAAAATGGGAGACTTCATCTACCGTGGAGTCGCCGCACCTGGACTGGATCATGAGAAGAAATGGGATTTCACTCCCGTAGCTAAAGTTGGAGACGAGGTTGCAGCTGGACAGGTTATCGGTACCGTTCAGGAGGGACCCATGGTTCACAAGATCATGGTTCCCCTCGATATCAAGAGCGGAAAGATCGATTCCATCAAGTCCGGTTCCTTCACAGTCGACGAGACCGTGGCAGTCATTGACGGAAAGGACGTCTGCATGATGCAGTACTGGCCCGTCCGTAACCCCAGGCCCGTCGCAGAGAAGTATCAGCCCGATGTCCCCCTCGTCACTGGACTCCGTGTCCTTGACACCATGTTCCCCCTCGCAAAGGGAGGAGCAGCAGCTATCCCCGGTGCATTCGGTACCGGAAAGACCGTTACTCAGCAGTCCCTCGCTAAGTACTCCGATGCAGAGATCGTCGTTTACATCGGATGCGGTGAGCGTGGAAACGAGATGACCGAGGTTCTTACAGAGTTCCCCGAGCTTGTCGATCCCAGGACCGGAGAGTCCCTCATGAAGAGGACCGTCCTGATCGCAAACACCTCCAACATGCCTGTGGCAGCAAGGGAGGCATCCGTTTACACCGGAATGACCATTGCAGAGTACTTCAGGGACATGGGATACAATGTTTCCCTTATGGCAGACTCCACCTCCAGGTGGGCAGAGGCAATGCGTGAGATCTCCTCCAGGCTCGAAGAGATGCCCGGAGAAGAGGGATACCCCGCATACCTTGCAGGACGTCTGTCCGAGTTCTACGAGCGTGCTTGCCGTGCAAGGACACTCTGCGGTGAGGATGGATCCATCTCCGTTATCGGAGCAGTTTCACCTCCCGGAGGAGACCTTTCCGAGCCCGTTACTCAGAACACCCTCCGTATCGTCCGTGTCTTCTGGGCACTCGATACCAAGCTGAGGGAGAGGAGGCACTTCCCCACAATCAACTGGCTGACTTCCTACACCATGTACGACAAGCAGCTGGTCGACTGGTACAAGACCAATGTCGCAGACGACTTCCCCACCCTCAGGGCATGGGCAATGCAGATCCTGCAGAAGGAGTCCGAGCTTCAGGAGGTCGTTCAGATGGTCGGTTCCGATTCTCTGCCCGATGAGCAGAAGATCACTCTCGAGGTCGCAAAGATGATCCGTGAGATCTACCTCCAGCAGAACGCATACCACCCCGTCGACTGTTACTGCCCCCTCCCGAGGCAGTACATGATGCTCTCTCTCATCAAGAAGTACTCTGACCTTGCTGAGAAGGCACTCGCCGCAGGTGCACAGGTCGACAAGATCGCATACCTCCCCGTCAGGACCAGGTTCAACCAGGCCAAGTACGAGGAGAATACCGACGCTGAGCTTCAGGCAGTCAGCGAGGACATGGACAAGCAGTTCGCAGAACTGGGAGCGTGATTCAAATGGCAGACATTACCAAAGAGTACAAGACTATCTCCCAGATCGCGGGACCTCTCATCTTCGTCAAGAAGACCGAGCCCGTCTCCTACAAGGAGATCGTTAACATCAGGCTGTCCGACGGTTCCATGAGGAGGGGAGAGGTTCTCGATTCCTCCGATGACATCGTCGTCGTTCAGGTGTTCGAGGGTACCACTGGAATCGACAGGGACGCATCCGTGCGTTTCCTCGGCGAGACCATGAAGATGCCCGTGTCCAAGGACATGCTCGGTAGGGTCCTCTCCGGAGCAGGAGACCCCCTCGACGGTGGAGCGAAGATCGTTCCCGAGCAGGAGCTCGACATCGTCGGAGCAGCTATCAACCCCTGGGCAAGGGACAGTCCCTCTGATTTCATCCAGACTGGAATTTCCACCATCGATGGAATGAACACACTGGTTAGGGGTCAGAAGCTGCCTATCTTCTCCGCATCCGGTCTTCCCCACAACGAGATGGCTCTGCAGATCGCAAGGCAGGCAAAAGTCCGTGGAGAGAACGAGGAGTTCGCTGTCGTGTTCATCGCGATGGGAATCACCAACGAAGAGAAGCAGATGTTCATGAAGGAGTTCGAGAGAACCGGTGCACTGAAGAACGCAGTGGTTTTCCTGAACCTCGCAGACGACCCTGCAGTCGAGCGTATCGTCACACCCCGTCTCGGTCTCACCACCGCGGAGTACATGGCTTTCGAGCTCGGAATGCAGGTTCTCGTCATCATGACCGATATCACCAACTACTGTGAGGCACTGCGTCAGGTCGGAGCAGCTCGTGAAGAGGTGCCCGGAAGGCGTGGATACCCCGGTTACATGTACACCGATCTCGCACAGCTGTACGAGCGTGCAGGAAGGATCAAGGGCAAGAAGGGATCCATCACACAGATCCCCATCCTTTCCATGCCCGGTGGTGACATTACTCACCCCATCCCCGACCTGTCCGGATACATCACCGAGGGACAGATCGTTCTGTCCATGGACCTTCACAGGAACGGTATCTACCCGCCTGTCAACGTTTCCTCATCCCTCAGCAGGCTGATGGGAGGAGGAACCGGAAAGGGCAAGACCCGTGAGGACCACAAGGGAGTCTCTGACCAGCTGTATGCATCCTATGCAGAGGGTAAGGATCTCCGTGGACTCGTGGCTATCGTCGGTAAGGACTCCCTGTCCGCAAAGGACAGGAAACTGCTGGACTTCGCAGACATCTTCGAGGACCGCATCGTCCGTCAGGGACTCGACGAGGACCGTTCCATCGAGGAGACACTCGACCTCGCATGGGAGATCTTCACCGAGCTCGACCTCGATCAGCTCACCAGGATCGACCGTAAGTACATCGAAGCTTACCTGCCCAAGAAAGAGTGATCGCCATGTCTGCACACGATGTCACCCCCAACCGTTCAGTCCTTCTGGACCTGAAGAAGAGGATCAAGCTCACACAGAGCGGATACAAGGTCCTTAAGATGAAGAGAGATGGTCTCATCATCGAGTTCTTCGAGGTCCTCGAGAAGGCAAGGAAGATGCGTGAAGGTGTCTCCTCCGACTACGAGTCGGCAATGGAGAAGATCACCATCGCCCGTGCTGTTGAGGGAGAGATCGCCGTGAAGAGCGCGGCGTATGCCCTTAAGGCAGACCCGCAGGTGAAACTGGGCAGCAAAAGCATCATGGGAATGATGGTTCCCAAGGTAGAGGCTGAGAAGATCCACACCAAGATGACCGAGAAAGGTTACGGTGTGATCTCCACCTCTGCCTACATCGAGGAGGCCGCAGTGGCATTCGAGAAACTTCTCGACACACTGGTCCGTGCCGCCGAGGTTGAGACCACCATGAAGAAGCTGCTCGATGAGATCGAGAAGACGAAGAGAAGGGTCAACGCCCTCGAATTCAAGATCATTCCCGAGCTCAAAGAGGCGGAGAGGTTCGTCAAGTTCAGTCTCGAAGAGATGGACAGGGAGAACACAACCCGTCTCAAGCACCTGAAGAGAAAAGGAGCGGCCGAAGAGTGAAGTCCATCGAAGAGCGCTTATCCGAAATTCGTAACGACCCTGTCAAACTGAAGAGGGCGTTCACGGCGATATGGGTTGCCGCATATTCGATGCTCATGATCGGAGCGTTCCTGATTATCGGGGTACTGCTCTACGAAAAGGTATAACGGTTTAAGAAACAACTTACCCGGCCTTCGGGCCGGATACCCTTTTTTTTTAAAATCATCCAGAATGGTCTGATATGTTGTTGAAATCGGTGAATGCCGATTCAGCTGTGGAAGTTGTGCATCTTGATGCGACCGGTACCGAGATGCACAGTGGGCATTATGCCGGGTTCCGGATTGAAGTTGTGCATACGTTGATACTCGGTCTGATCCTGCCAGGTGGAGGCGTTGATCATCCTCACATCGTTGTATATCTCCGTACCTGCACCATGGACGTGTCCCGAGACGAAGATGTCCGGGATTATCTCCATGGCCATGTAATCTTTCTTCTCCGGTGCCAGTGCGTTCCTCTGTCCGTATATGGGTGCCAGATGGCGTCTCACACACATCTCCTTCATGACCTTCAGAGGATCGTCGTATGTGAGATACTGGACCGAGGCGATCCAATCATCGATGCTCTTGCCATGGTATGTCAGTACCTTACGACCTTCGATGTTGAGATACACAGGGTTGCTTACCATCTTGACGTTGGAATCGAATGACTTCGTGAAGACGGTGTTCAGTGCGGGCTGTGGTTCAGCGGCACGTGCTGCATCGTGGTTTCCGGGATGGAGGACCATCTCTATGTGGTCTGGAACATCCTTGAGGTACTCAGCCAGTTTGTCGTACTGATCGTATATGTCTATGATGTCCAGTTCCTTGTCCTGATCGGGGAAAACTCCGATTCCATCGACAACGTCCCCTGGGAATACAAGATAATTGATGTTCTCCTTGACAGAGTTCTCCTTCAGCCAGGTCATCATGCGGAGCCAGCTCTTCTCCAGGAATGTACTGCTTCCGACATGGACGTCGGATAGGAATGCGACCTGGGAGTTGCTGTCACTCGGTTCCCATGTGTTGCTACGTGGGATGTCGGGTCTGAACACCTTCTCAGCCATGATGATGGTCCTCTGGGCGTTCGGTTTACCGTGGATGCCGACCACTTCGTCGGTGACGAACAGTTCGTTGGCGATAGGGGATTCCTTCGAGATGAAGACCTTGGCCGTTCCACTCTCATCCTCCAGGGTGAGCATGGTGTGACCGTTCTTGGTTGTGGATTTCTCGTAGACGATCCCGATTATACGGACCTCCCTATCCAGGGTCTTCGCCCTGCTGATATCCATGGCCCTTCCGAAGTCGTTACGTTTCTCGATGAGTCTTTTGAGGCTGTAGAACCTGCTCTTGAAATATTGGGCGAAGTCGTTGACCTTGCCTTCACAGGTGGATTCACCGGTGATGTCAGTTCCTTTTATGACAGAGAGGTCCGGAGTGAACTTGTTCTGTGGTTTGACTTCTTTCTGGGATTCGAAGAGCACCTTGTCTCCAGCTATGCAGTCCATGATGTCCTGTCTGCTTACAAACATCATGTTCGATGCGAGGTGTGCGAAGACGGTGTTGGTGAATCCCATAGGGTCGTTGTTAGAGAGGATCATCTCCATGGCATCCGGCGAGAAAAAGATCTTGCGTTTAGCGGCTGCTGATAGGATCTCCTCTTTCATCGGTTACCCTTATCATCCATCCTTGATAAGGTATTTTCTTTATCGGAAAATACTGATAATCGCTGGAACGGAGTACAGGAAAAGGTCTGAATGTGAAAGAATCCTTGATGACTTTCATCAATATCGCAAGCACCACTCTATCGACATGGGCGAGATGAAAGAGTATACAATAGGGAACGATAAAACAGTCTTTAATTGCAATCATAAATGGGATGAAATCTTCTTGGAACCGTCTTTATATATCTGTAGACTCTGGCAAGCACATGGTCTCCGTCAGGATATTCTGTCCGGTTAATCCCAGTGAGGATGAAGAGAAGGTGAAATCCGCTGTTCTATCGATTTTCCCCGATGCAGAGTTGGAACTCGGTGAGAGAGGTTTCGAGGGAAGCGGTTCATTGGATAAGTTCTCAAGACTCATCCGTAAGCAGAAGATCCTCGATGCCACCAGGGGAGTACTGTTGGCCAATCTCCGTGGTGACCATACGTTCATGAACCTCAACAAGCAGGTCGCCACAGTCGGTAAGGTCTCGTTCTCCAATCCCCGTCCCGTCCTCGGTGCCATCCAGGTGGATATTGAGGGAGATGATCTGGAGGCACTCATAGACAAGGTTGCACCCATGACCGTCGACGGGGAGGAAGTGATCCTTTGATAGGCATGTCCTGTACCGGATTCTCCATCGATGAACCCCAGGTATGGTTGGACCGTATCGTCGGCAGGTTCGAATTATGGGAGATATTCTCCGAGTGCAGGCACAGCATATCCGAGAGGACGGATCTCTTCGCGGATCTCCTGCCATCGTATGATCTGCATTACTCCGTGCATTCTCCCATATCCGACACAAACATCGCCGCAATCAACGAGAGGATACGCGAGGCTTCGTTTCAGGTCATGGTCGATACCGCTAAGGCGGCCAACAGGTTGGACATATGCACGATGACCGTCCATCCCGGATTGGCATCCATGGCCATCCTAGCAACCGAGGAGATGGCGATGGGTATAGCGAAAGAGATGATGCCCAGGTTGCAGAAGGTTTCTGAGGAGTACGGGGTCACGATAGCAATAGAGAACATGCCCGAAGCGCCTTTCTTCCTGGGACGTACCGCGGATGCCCTGGCGGACATCATCGACGGTACGGACCTGTCGGTATGCTTCGACATAGGTCATGCGAACACCACCGGTCAGATCGACAGGATGATCGATCTGTTCCAAGACCGCATCGCGAACATACACATCCACGATAACTGTGGTGACCGTGATGCTCACATGACCCTGGGGGAGGGGAACATTGATTTTGACCACGTCCTCTCCAGGTTGTCCGATTACGACGGGAACTTCATCATCGAAGCCCGTGGATTCGATTCCGCTCTGGAATCTCAGGGATTCCTCGAGTCGTCCTGATCCATACCGGTTACCGGAAGTCCGGGTATTTCCTTCACTCCGTTGTGGATCCTCATCAGTACGCTGACGAGGCATACCAGTCCGACAACCATCAGGACCAGCATCACTGCAGCCGTGATGGTCTCACCTGCGAAATCCATCGAAACAAGCAGGAAATCCGTGAAGAAGTGATAGAATATCGCTGCGTGTATTCCGAATCTGATGTACAGGTACCCCATGATGAACCCACCGATCATAGTGGGTATGAACTTGGCCGCACTCCAGTTCTCAAGGTGAGCATATCCGAACACCAGAGAGGATATGACCAACAGGATGAGGGCGTAGCGGGACATTCCGAATCCTCCCAGGAGGTTTCTGAGGAAGTCCTTCTTGCCGTAGCACAGGGCGAGCAGGGCCATGGGCACACCGATCCACAGTACACGGCATGCGATCTCCTCCCAAACGGCCGCATTCATCATCGAGACAATTATCTCGCCGATATCCATGCTGTCAAGGTCCAGACTCGTGTCGAGTTGGAAGCCGAATGCGAACTGCATGAGGACCAGGATTATGGACAGTATCAGATTACCGCAGAACAAGAGTATTATCCAGTACAACGGAGTCTTCTCAGCATCGGACACGTCCTTTCCGCGCGGGTCGAACAATCCACGTGACTGATACATCACAAGGGCCACTGAAGCCAGAAGTGCGATCAGTATGAGGATGAAGTAAGTCTGAAGGCCAATTCCGGTGAGGGTTCCTATGACAGAGAGTCCGGGTGTCAGGACTATCATGTCCAGTCCTCCTTGGCTAACAGCATCCCATGCAGAGCCTATGTTGACGATCAACGCTATGATGTAGATGCCCAGGAGAATCAGGAAGAACGGCATACCGGCCAGGGGTGCCATGCGGAGCGGGTCCTGTGTAGCAGGAGCCGCGGGAGGGGCATCGGAAGCGGATCTGGGTTCCAGACGGTTTCCGCACTTCCCACAGTATTCGTACCCTTCCTTCTCGTACTGTGCACAGTACACACAACCCTTTGTCAGCGGTGTTCCGCAGACGGGACAGAACTTGTATCCCTGTTCCTTGCTCTCTTCGCATTTGTCGCAGGTCATAGACCACCCTCCAGTAGTCTCATGACGCCTTCAAGACGTTCTATCTCGATGATCATCAGTAGACTTTTGCGGTATTTCGTCACATCCTTTATCTGTTTGACGATATGTTCTTCTCTTTTCTCGGAGAGTTTCTTGTAACCGTTGACAGTGTTGACGTATTCATCCCATTCTATCGCGAATGATTCGGGGTCCTTGAATTCGAACTTCCTCTTCAGACCTTTCTTGGCCAGACGATGTTCCTTCACGAAATCGCCTGTCTTCACGGTCTTGCAATACATGTCCGTGAAATCATAATCGTTCATGTCGAGGGCGATGACATGTTTGCCCTTCTCGGTGCATGCGTCCACGAAGGCGCAAAGTGCGGGCGAGGGCATCTCGACGGTTCCGAAGCGTCCCATGTGCTGGGCATATACGAGGTCCAGTTCACTGACCTCGTATTCATCATCGATGTTGGCCCTGTTGCGTATGGCCTGTATCCCTTCGATCCCCACGGTGGCACCGTATGCCTCGTAGTCCCCGATAAGGGGTCTGATGCGTTCCGCCTCAGAGACCAGTCCATTGACAATCGGTATGATATCTATGCTGCACCCGTTCAGGTCGATGTGCCTCATGAACGGGTCCCCCTGGACGCGACAAGGTCCGTGAGCTCGCTCGGTTCATCGATCTTCTTGAGTTCCTCATTGGAGACCACTGCGGTGGTGTCTATATTGTCCCTCTTGTGTTTCTTCTCGACGATAATGACCGAGAACCTGTCCATGACACGGGACAGTTCGGAGGCAACGATTGCTCTCTGCAGGATCTTCTCGTCATCGGAAGCGGTTCCGGTGAGCATTAGTGCACGATCGTTGTGCGTCACTGCATCGAAGGGACTCCTGACCACTGGACGGACGGAGAACCCGAGGTTGCAGAGTTGGTTGTATGCGAACGTGTCTATGTTCTGG
>SUSY01000026.1 GCA_015063185.1 Thermoplasmata archaeon | reverse complement strand
CGGAACCATCGCTGACGGAATCCTCGGAAGGCTCGGCGGATTCTTCAAGTTCGAGCCCGTCGGAAAGGTCGCCATCAACGGATGCAACCCACCCAACGTCGCTGCCGGAAACGAGGAGGCCCTCGCACAGGCATACGAGATCGGAAAGAAGTTCTGATCCCGGATGTACAACAGGTACATCCAAAAACCCCTTACTTCCATTTTCCACATTGTTTCCGTTGTCATTCGTCCAGGTGGTAGTACTTCCTCACATCGGTCTCGAGACCCGGGTGTCCGAGGAGGGTGACCCTGCTCTCGGGCTTCTGCTTGAGGACCTCCATGCCCAATCTCTCACCCAGGTCGGTGGAGAAGGACATGATCTCATCGAACGACGGCATGTTGGCCATGGACAACTTGTACCTGGAACCACCGACGAATACGAACCCCTTGGGTTCCACCATCTGAGTGTCAGCCCTCTCGTCCAACTTGGCGTACTCGTCCACGTATCCGAAGTTCAGACCCCTTACGAGTGTGTGACGGATCACCTTCCTCGTATCCAACGAGGGCAGGAGGTCCAACGTCCTCATCAGCCTCTCCCATCCGTCGGAGATCTTCGGGACACAGGTGCGCTTGTAGACCTCCTCGTTCGGTGCGGCCACTGTCACATAGAGTTGTCTGGGAAGGACGTCCAACTCCTCCAACCTCTCCGGATAGGTACCGTTGGTGACGAGGAACGTCATCATCTTCCTGTTGTGGCATTCCTTGAGGAAATCGGACAGGTACGGATACACGATGGGTTCCCCCGCAAGGGAGATCGCCACCTGGTTGGGATGTCTGGCCTCCTCGTACTTCTCCTTGGATACCCTGTCGTCCCCGTTGAATCCGGTGACGAGCTTGCGTTGCATCTCGATGAGGTTGTCCAACATGTCCTTGGGTTCAGCCCAATCGTTGACCTCGAAATCGTGACCCATGACCCTCCAGCAGAATTGGCACATGTGGGAGCACTCGTTGATGGCGGGGGTCATCTGAAGGCATCTGTGGGACGAGATTCCATAGAAGTCCTGCTTGTAGCACGTACGTCCACGGACCAAGGACTCCTTCATCCAGTGACAGAGTTTGACGGCTGCGTGGTCCTTGTAGACCCTGTACTGCTGTTTGATCAACAACTGGCGGTAATCCTCATCCATGATAATCACTCAAAAATCGAATAGGCTCTTCTGTCCGGACTTCGGTGCGGACGGTTTCTGTCTCTCTACTGGTTTGGACGCCTCCACCTTGGGTGCCGGAGGCTCCATCTTTACGATGGGTTCCTTGACCTTGACGACCTTCTCCGGCCTAGGTTCCGAAGCGAGGGCCGCAGCCTTGAACGCCTCCTTGACGACCTTGGAATCGGTCTTCACGCCCATGACGTACGCGAGCTCGTCCTCCTCCAATCCCGCCCTGTTGATGAGCACGATACGCATCTCGGGATCGTTCTGAAGGATCTGTCTCAATGCGGGGACCACGTCCTGGGACACGCGTTTGGTGGAATTGTGTGTGAATTCAGCCAGCTTCAGACAGGCCTCCTTCTTAGTGGACCTCATACCCTTGGAGCGGGACATCTTTGTCAGATATGATGGGGTCCTGAAACGTTCACGGTTGACGAAACTGCTACGTTTGGCGGATGCGACACCCATGGACATCATATCGCCGGCATACCTGAGGAAACCGTAGTACTGCCTCCTCCTGATGCGACCCATGAAGATATCGGCGCGGGACAACCTCTCGTATCCCCTCACCAGATCGCCCCTGTCCTTGTACTCGTAGGGCATGTTCTCGTCGACCCACAACATGACCATGTCGGCATCCTCATCCACGTCCATCATCATCTTCCTTGCGGACGATGGCGCACCTTTCCTGAACACCGTGTACATCAGATCGTAGATGGATTTCTGGACGATACGGTTGGAAAGATGTTCTGTATCGGCCTCCGTGATTACCGTCCTACCCATGGCTATGGATTCCAGGTCCCTCACGGCGGCACGCATGTCGCCGTTAGAGTTCGCAGCTATGGCGGACAATGCCTCCGTATCGGCTTCGATGCCCTCTGCGGTGACGATCTTCCTGAGGGCCTTGACTATGGAAGCGGGAACGGGTCTCTTGAACGTGATCTGTAACGTCTCCGCCTTTATCGCAGAGGATTTCCTGCTCAATGCATAGAAATCATTGACGATGAGTACCACCGGCTGTCTGGTCTCACGGATCAGCTCGACTATGGCTGGAACGGCTCCCCTGTCCACATTACCGAACAGACTGTCGGCCTCGTCCAGTACGATCAGTTTCCTGCCACCTTCCGTGGACGAGAGGAACTCGCCTGAATCACTGAACGTGTCGGAATACGCTCCCCTCAGGGCGATGGAACGTATCGCATCGGCAGTACGTTGGTCGGATGCATTCATCTCGACGATGCCCCAACCCATGTCCCTCGCCAATGCCTCCGCGGAAGTCGTCTTCCCGATCCCGGGCGGACCCATTAGCACCACGGCCTTGTTCCTAGGCGTACCGCTGTTCCATTGGTTCGCCCAATTCCTCAGGTCGTTGACCGCCTGCGGATTGCCGACCACCCCATCGAGCGTCTGCGGTCTGTACTTCTCGGTCCAATCTGGAGACACGTCGACCGTATCGTCGGCCTATAAGATAAACCTGCGCGCGACTAGATCACGGATTTGTTGAAGTAGTCCTTCAGACAATTGTACAGGTCCAACAACTGCACCATGAATATGAGGAGAGACGCTACCAGGATGTACATGGAATCCACCTGGTACTCCGAGAAGTACCTGAAATAGAGGATCGCTGCGGATGATGCCAGGAAGAGTAGCCCTCTGAACCATTTGCCGATCAGTAGATGACCCAGTCCGAACACGTCCATGAGTCCCGGAATGAAGCCCAACAGCAGTGCGATGGGGATCTTGCGCAACCTCTTCTGGTTCGTGAACATTATCCCTTTGGGGGACATCATCGGGACATAACCCTCTGGCACAAACTTGTCATCGGTCTTTTTTCCCTTCTCCGAACCACAATACGGACAGAAGCAGAGGCCCGGGGTCTTGGTCACCTTTCCACACTCGTCACATATGAACATTAGAGATCACCGACCATATGCATATGGTACCCATGGTCATCGACAGAGACCGATATATCTGCATCGAACAACTCCGAAAGATTGTCGGACGTCAAAACCTCGGATTTGGTACCGTCACGTATCTTCATACCCTCTTTAATCATTATGACGCGGTCAACACAGGATGGGATGTCCTCCAACTCATGGGTGATCATCACGATATGCACCCCGGTCGATGTCAGGATATCGAACATCCTTCTGAACGCATCCTTCATCACGATGTCCAATCCAGTCATCGGTTCGTCCAAGATCAACATCTCGGGTTCGGATACCAGTGCCCTGGCGATGAGGGTACGTCTCATCTCACCGAGGGACAGATTGTCTATCGTCCTGTCAAGAAGGTCCTCGATCCCCATCTTCACCGCAGCGTTGTAGACTGCACGGACCATGTCAGATGTGACCTCATGGTTCCTGAACACGTCCATGCTTCCGAAGTACCCGGACGTGATGACGTCTGTGACCGTGGTACCTTCAGCGAATCTGTTCTGAAGGTCCATGGATACGACACCGACCTTGTCCCTGAGATCGAATATGTTCCACGATGTACGTCCGAAGAGTGCTAGCGATGATGAACCGTCCTCCTCGTAGTATGGGCGGATATCGCCGTTGAGCAACTTTACAAGAGTCGTCTTACCGGAACCGTTGGCCCCCAATATGACCGCGTTCTCACCCTCACCGAGGATGAGGTCCACATGGTCCAGGATGTACTTCCCGTCTCTGACCACCGATACGTTGCTCACCTCTATGGCGTTTCGACCCATTATTACCACTATTCCTTTTACTGCTCGGCACTATATAACATCAAGTTATACATTGAAGTACAACAATATACATTAATGTATATTTATTTTAAATACTAGATTGAATTGGTAGGATACATGGCGATCCCAAAGGATACTAGGATAGGGTTGTCCCCGGAGGACATCCCGAAGAGATGGTACAATCTGGCGGCCGACCTGAAAGGATTACAACCCATGATAGACCCAGTCACCAAAGAACCTGTGAAGGAAGAGGGCCTGGAAGCGATCTTCTGCAAGGAGATCATAAGACAAGAGATGTCCAAGGAAAGGTACATCGATATACCGGAAGATGTCCGTGACAACCTGATCTATCTGAACAGACCATCCCCTCTGCAGAGGGCATATCGTTTGGAGAGATACCTCGGAACCCCGGCGAGGATCTACTTCAAAAGAGAGGATATGAGTCCACTTGGCAGTCACAAGGGGAACACGGCACTGGCACAGGCATACTACAACGCGGAGGCGGGCATACACACGCTCACCACCGAAACCGGTGCCGGACAATGGGGCACCGCATTGGCGATGGTGTCGAACCTGTTCGACATAGATTCGACAGTGTTCATGGTACGCGGCAGCTACATGCAGAAACCCCACAGAAGAACGTTGATGCACACCTATGGGGCCAAGGTATACTCCTCACCATCCGAATACACGGAATATGGAAGGAAGGTACTGAAGGATCACCCTGAGACTTCCGGATCATTGGGGATCGCTATCTCCGAAGCCTGTGAACTGGCCGCATCGTCAGGAGGTACGACCAAGTACGCCCTGGGCAGCGTGATGAACCACGTCATGCTGCATCAGACAGTCATAGGATTGGAGACCATACAACAGATGGAGATGGCCGAGATAGAACCGGACTACATGATAGCATGTTGTGGCGGAGGTTCCAACTTCGCCGGATTCACATTCCCTATGATCGGTGAGAGACTGAAGGGAAGGAACAGATGCAGATTCATCGGTGTCGAATCCGAAGCGGCACCATCGATGACACATGGGGAATTCAGGTACGACTATGGGGACACGGCAGGAATGACCCCTATGATCCTGATGTACACCCTCGGATCAGAATTCATCCCGAAATCCGTACATGCCGGAGGACTGAGATACCATGGCATGTCCCCACTGGTATCCGCCGCGTGTAACACCGGCCTAGTCGAACCCAGAGCATATGGGCAGAACGATACGTTCGAAGCAGGTGTGTTGTTCGCCAGGACGGAAGGCATAGTTCCTGCACCTGAATCATGTCATGCCATCAAGGGCGCGATAGATGTCGCATTGGAATGCAAGGAACGTAGAGAGGAGGACACCATCGTGTTCTGTCTTTCTGGGCACGGATATCTGGATATGTACGGGTACGAACAATATCTCGACGGTACGTTGAAGGACTCGTCGGTGTGACCGACGAAAGCCCTCGGGGTCACCCGAGGGCCTCTTAAATACGTTCCATCCCATCCCCAGTCAATGGACCCGATCGTGAATGCACGTGAACCCCGCGGAGAGGAGGGGAGACGTTTCCTCGAACACATGAACGCAGACCATGAGGGGATGGCCAGATGGGGCACTTCTTTCCTTGCGATCCCCAAGGATGCGGATGTGCTCGATGTGGGATGTGGAGGAGGAAGGAACGTGCAGTACTTCCTGGATACATGTACCGAAGGTACCGTGACAGGTATCGACATGTCCGAGATGTCCGTCAAGGTCTCCAGAGAAGTGAACGCTTCCGAGATCGAGAATGGAAGATGCAGTATCATTCAGGGCAATGTATCCGACCTTCCCTTCGACGAGATGTCCTTCGACATAGTCACTGCGTTCGAGACCGTGTACTATTGGCCGGACATCGTGGACTCTTTCAAAGGTGTTCTGCACGTCCTCAGAAGCGGTGGGCAGTTCATGATCTGTAACGAAGCGGATTCCTTGAACGAGAGGACACAGAGTTGGGTGGACCGCATCGGACATGGCATGAGAATCTACGATGCCGATGAACTCCGTGGATTCCTGAAGGAAGCCGGATTCGTAGGAATAGAGGTACACGGAGTCCCGGAGAACCAGTGGTTGTGTCTTGTCGCAAAGAGACCGTGATGTCGTTGGTGACCCGTATCGTACAAAGTAGGGGCATCATCGGAGTTTGACCCTGGGGTTCACGTAACGGGTACGCCTCTGTGTACGGCGCTTGTACTGTATGACGGACCGCGGGCATCTGTTGATACAACCCATACAATGTTCGCATTTCTGTATGACCCAGACAGGCTTACCATCCTCGATCCTGATGGCCTTGTCCGGACATATGCGCTCGCACAGTCCGCATCCGATACACCCGTCGTCGACATGGAATCCCTTGGTCCCACGCATGATGTCATATGCCGTGTCGCCGAATACGGTCAACAGACCCAGTAACCCGATATGCTTGGATATGATACATGGTTCCGAGGATAGATGTCCCGCGATCTCCTTAGCAAAGACAGGTACGGAATCCAACATCCTATCGATCGTATCACCCTTTGGAGGAGAGAACAACGCGATATAGTTCTCGGGCATCCTATAGGCGAAGGAATGGGTAAGATCCAGACCTCTGTTCCTGAAGTACCTCGCAGCCTTCCTGCAAGCCCTGTCCGGCGTGGAACCGCATGTGAGCACGAGGAAGAACTCCTGTCCGTCACGTGCCACCAACCGGTCTATGAAAGCCCTCAGTATACGGGGGGTGTTGAAGAAGTAGACAGGGGTCACGAATCCAACCATGTCGTACATGGACACATCGACAGGGCCTTCTGGCACATCCAGTATGTTCATGACCTCATCCCCAATCTCCGATGCTATGGCCTCCGCCAACTGCAACGAATTTCCAGTTGACGAATACACAAAGATCATACAATCACTCGAGAGTGGCCTTCTTGAAGAGCTTCTTGTCCATCCTCATAGGGATGGTCGCATCGATACCCATCTTCCATGTGGTACCCTCTGCACTGGGATCCAATGACGAACCTGCGGCACCTTCGATCCTGAGCATCCTATCCGCCTGGAAACGTGTCGCTACCGCCCATTCGACCTGACGGTCATCGAAGATGTCGATGTCCTCGTCCACAACGATGACATGCTTCATGGATGGATGACCCGTGAATGCTGCCATTATGGCATTCATACCATCACCCTCCTTGTTCTTGGTGATCGAAACTACACCGTTCAACCAACAGCATCCCCCTTCGGTGAGGCGTACTGCGTGCGTACGAGGAACAGCCTGCTGGACGGTCCTGAACATCATGGGCTCACGTGGCAATCCCATGAAGAGGAAGTGCTCGTTACCTCCGGGAAGCAGTATCTGGAAAACGGGGTCCTTGCAAGCCCAGACCCTATCGATCTTGATGACGGGCTGATCCCTGATGAAGTCGTAGGTTCCCGTGATGTCCACGAACGGACCTTCCTTCGCGGTCTCGAGCGTGATCCTTCCCTCGAACACGTAGTCGCACTCGGACGGTACGAACAATCCGTTGTCGCACTGTCCCATCTCGAGGGGCTTTCCGGTGGACTTCATCACCATGGAGGAGGCGATCCTCATCTCATCCTCATCATAGGATGTGGATGTGGCCGCAGCGAGAAGGACCTCGGGTTTCGTTCCGATACATATGGAGACCCTCAACTCCTCACCGTTCGCCTTGGCGTTGTTGAACATCGTGTAGAGATGCCTTGGGACGAGACGTACCGCGATGGAGTCCTTGTCCATGATCATCATCCTGTGGAAGGATACATTCCTCTTTCCACCGTACTCGGAGACGATCACACCGGACGAGATGTAACGACCTCCGTCCTCCGGGAAGTACTTGCATATCGGAAGGGACATCAGATCCACTGGAAGTTCCTGATAACGAAACTCTGGTTCCGCGATGACTGCGGTATCGATCGGATGGTCTATCGCGTACAACATGTGCTTCACGATGTCCTGAGGCTGTATGCCCATGGCATCCGCGATCTTGGCCCTGGTGGAGAAGAGGTTACCGACGGCTGCACCACCGTTGAGGTCCTCGAACAGGACGGTGCGGTCCTGATCCTCGGAAACGAGGGCTGTGGCCCTCTGAGTGTCGGCATCGATGTGTTCTTTGACTGTGAATTCGGAACCAGAGAGGTATCTCCTCAGGGACATAGCGGGATGATGGGATTCTGGCTTTAAAAAGTACGCTTTCTACCGACATCGTCTGACAGTCTGAATGTATCGATATTCCCTACTGGAAGCCCTACTGAAATTTTACTGCAAAATGCAGAATAAATTCAATATTCAATCGAACAGCCCTCTGTCCAACAGGAATTCCCTGATACCGATGATCAACACCCCCTCATCGTTACGATGCCTGGGCACATCATCACCAATCACCAGTACTCTTTGGAATCCGTCCTTTATCATCCTGAACGGCCTGATCTCCTGTTCCTCCTTGTCGTGATCCGAAATGGAATATGCGGATTGAATGTACCAACGGGAATCCATCTTATTCACGACGAAATCTATCTCCAACTGTTTGTATTCCGTTTCGCCATCCTTCATCATACGGGATTCCTGTATCCCTATATCGACAGAAAGACCTCTGGACCTCAATTCGTTGTAGATTATGTTCTCCATCAGGTGCGAGACCTCGATCTGTCTGAAATTCAATCTTGCATTCCTCAAACCCACGTCCGCAGGATAGAACTTGTACAAGGCACCGAGATATTTCCTCCCCTTGATGTCATAACGTTGGACCTTTTCAAAAAGGAATGAATCCTCCATCAATTGCAGATACCTGTCAAGGGTGTTTATCGATACATCGACACCATACACAGTCCTGATGGTATTACGTATCTTAACAGGATTGGTCAAGGACCCAGTGTATGAACATAGTACATCGAAGATGTTCTCCAAAATCGACGGCATCCTCACATCGTTACGATCACGGATATCCTTGAAGTAGGTCTCGTCGACCAGAGCCTTAAGATAATTCGCCTTGTTCTCCTCCGTATTCCTGTTAAGAAGTTCCGGCATCCCTCCGTAAACCATGTATTCCTTCCATACGCTCGTGACGTCCCTATCGGGAAAGGCAGAGAGATATTCACTGAAGGATAGAGGATGGACCCTTATCTCATCGCCCCTACCTCTAAATTCGGTCAGGATATCACTGGAGAGGAATTTGGAATTGCTTCCTGTCACATATATGTCGATTTCCGACATATGCCTGAATCCGTTAACGACATCGGTGAATCCATCCACAAGCTGGATCTCATCGAGGAGAAGATAACAGGGGCCCTCGATGTTATTCCTCAGGGATACGACGTGCTCATATAGTGCATCCGGTGAACGAAGATGCCTGTTCGCATAATCGTCCAATGCGATGGATATGATATGGTCGTCAGATACACCGGACGATATCAGATGATTGCGGAACAGTTTGAAGAGGAGGTATGATTTGCCGCACCTTCTGATGCCGGTAATGATCTTGACCGAACCATTCCATTCACGTTCGATCAACTTCTCGAGATACCTGTCCCTTGAAACCTCCATTCGAATCCCCTACTGAAATTTTACTGCAAAATGCAGTTTTCTATTAATATGTCTTTTGTGACATCGGTGTGTGTAGAGACCACCCATTCGCGCGCGAAACAGGATATATAATAGCAAAGTATCCTTGGGTTCATGTCCGTCAACATCGAGGATACCATCAGGAACTATGCACTTCAGAACGCCGTCTTCTTCAAGGGAAAGGCGAACCCAAAGGCGGTCGTAGGTAAGATCCTGGGAGAGTTCCCCGAATTCAGAAGCAAGTCCGCCGAGATCATCCCGTTGATCAACTCCATCGTGGAGGAGGTCAATGCCATGGGATTGGATGCACAGACCGCAGCGTTACAGAACTCCGACCCCGCACTCCTCGCCAAGAAGGAGAAGAAGGAGAGGACCTACGAGCTTCCTGCTCTCGACGGAGTGGACGGACCCGTCGTGATGAGGATCGCCCCCGGACCATCCGGACCCCTCCACATCGGACATACCAGGGTATCCATCCTCAACGACGAGTACATCAAGAGGTATGGCGGAAAGCTGATCTGCAGGTTCGAGGACACCAACCCCGAGAAGATCGACCCCGAGGCATACGATATGATCCCTGAGGACCTCGAGTGGCTCGGTGTCAAGATCACCGATTTCTACATACAGTCCGACAGGTTCGAGAAGTACTACGAGATCACTAAACAGCTGATGGAGCAGGGACACGCATACGTGTGCACCTGCGACGCAGAGGACTGGAGAAAGAAGAAGGAGGCCAAGACCGCCTGCCCCTGCAGGGACCTTCCCATCGAGGAGCAGATGGAACGCTACGACAGATTCATGTCCGGAGGATACGAGGATGGAGAGGCCATCGTGGTCGTCAAGACCGCCATCGACCACCCCAACCCCGCGGTCAGAGACTTCGTAGCACTCAGATTGGTCAGGACGCCTCACCCACGTGTCGGTCAGAAATACATCGCATACCCCATGATGAACCTGTCAGTCGCCATCGACGACCACCTCATGGGAATGACGCACGTCATCAGAGGAAAGGACCACCTCAACAATACCCACAGGCAGGAATACATCTACGACTACATGGGCTGGAAAAAGCCCCGCTTCTACCACTACGGATTGGTCAACATCCCGGACACCGTCCTGAAGACCTCGCTCATCAAGAAGAGCATTCTCGACGGCGAGTACTCCGGATGGGACGATGTCAGGACCGGAACCGTCAGGGCACTCGAGAGACGCGGAATCAGACCTGAAGCCATCAGGAGATACTGGGTCGAGGCCGGTATGAAACAGGTGGACATCGAGTTCTCCTGGCAGAACCTCTACGGAATGAACAGGGACATCATCGACAGTGAATCCAACAGGTACTTCTTCGTACAGGATCCCGTCAGGTACGATATCGACGGAGTCGATGTCATCTCCGGAAGCGCACCCCTGCACCCGGATCACCCCGAGAGGGGCGACAGGAAGTACGAGATTGTAGACCCCAGGACCGTCTTCATCTCCGGTACCGACTCCAAGATGTTCTCCGAAGCAGGAAAGATTAGACTCAAGGACCTCTGCAACATCGATTACGGAACACCTGCGAAGTACTCCGGAAACGATGTGTCCATCCTCAGGAACGGATTCAAGGCCGTCCAGTGGGTCGGAAGGGACAACATCGAGGCCACCATACTCATGCCCGACGGAACCGTTGCCAAGGGATATGCGGAGAAGGCCCTCCTCGATGAGAAGAACGAGATGGTACAGTTCGAAAGGGTAGGATTCGCAAGGGTCGTCAAGAAGGACCCCACCGGAATCCAGTGCGTGTTCAGCCACCGCTGATCATGAAACGGGGGTACAACCCCCATCTCCATCATTATACATATCTTCGAAAACTGGATCAGTTGAATAAGGGCCTACTGTAGACCGAATCCCCAAGGACGATGTCCTTCACCGAGTCGATACCTTCCCCGGTGACGGTGGATGTGAATATCACCCTGGCATCCTCGTTTATGGATTCCACTATCCCCATTATGACATCACGGTCCGCATCATCGATCAGATCGGATTTCGATACGAGCACCACATCAGATTCGTCTATCATGTTGAACGTTCTGAGGCCATCGGTACTGCGTTTCGAAGCACGGTTGGACAGGAGATTCTGACCATCGATGACGGTGATCAACGGTCCGATATCGAACCTGTCCCTCTCCGTGGCATATATCGCATTCAACATCGGCGAGGACACCTCCATACAGTTACCGGGAGGTTCGGTGATCAACATCCTGGGCAACGGACCCTGTTCGATGAGTTCGATCCTGTACCTGTACTGTCTGACCCTGGCACATGGGGATTTGAACGGGAAGTGATCCATCCTTTCCGTGATACCGGTGAACACTTCGGCCGAATGTTCGTTGTTCAGGATGATGGCACAATCCTCGGATACGATACCGGATGCGGAGATGATCGATGTCTTTCCGGAACCCGGAATGCCTGCGAAATGTACGATCCTCATGCCCTGCCCTCGTTGAATGCGTGTAATGTGTCGGCCATTGCCTTCAGGTTCTCCAACGGGAGTCCCCTGTTTACCGAACATGAACACGTCATGATGTAATGGTGGTCCGCAAGATCGTCCAGGAACCTGTTGGTATCCCTGACTATCCTTTTCTCCGGACCCAACAGGAGTGTGGAGTACGCATTGACACCACCCATTATGGCACATCTGCCATCACACGATTCCAAGACTCCGAGCGGCTCGTTGCCTTCCGAGAACTGGAAACCATCGATACCGGTATCGATGCTGGCTCTTAACACATCGACCCTATCGTCGGTGGAGAACACACCATGCGGGTGGAATATGGACAATATACCATCGTCATGTGCCTCGGCAGTGAGTCTCCTTACCCCATCGATCGAAAGTGCCAGATACTGGTCGTCACCGATCATGTCGGGATTGTCCGTTGCGGATGCGAGGAAGACCGCTTCCGCGATACCGTCATAGAGGAACCTCATCTCATGGGAGATGACGTCGACGGAGAATTCCACGATTCTCTTGGCCACATCCGGATTCTCTATGGTGTCCATCATCAATGCTTCGACACCCCTGAAGAAACCTGCCATGGTCATGGGACCGGGAACGTTAACACATAGACCCAGATCGGGACGTCTCTCCTTCACGATCTCGCAGGAACGCCTCATTCCCCTGAGGAGATCGGATTCGATCTGTTCCGGCACGAGGGAGTCCAGCACCTCCAATTCGGCAAGGGGATATCCGGATACGTACGGTATACCGTCGGAAGGATACTTGGTTATGCCGCCGAACGCCTCCAGACTGTAGGTGGATATGCAACCCATGGTGACGTCATGACCCATCATCCCCTGCAGTGCCAGAACCGACTTTGCGGACAGTTCCGGATCGTACGTATTCCCGAAAACGGCATCTGTAGGAACGTTCGCTGCATCGAGACCAAGTGTAAGGTCCCTGAGCATCAATGGTATCCTGTCGTTACGTTCGAGACGCAACGTTTCCACGAACAGTTCCTTGGAAGTCATACGAAAGGTAATGTCCGCGTACATATACTAATGTTGGGGCAGTCCCAGTTGTTATCTAATCGTAACGATATGACCCATATGCCTGGGGTCAAAACCCCATGATACGAAGGATGACACATGTCCGGCAAGGATTTCATCGATGCATTGACCACCGGTTCCGATACCATACCTACATTCCTAAGGGATATGACCCTGGGAATGGATGTGATCGGATGCAGGACAACGGATATTTTCAATGAGGCCTTCGATTCCGAACTGTCCGCAAAGTCGATAATCGGATTCCAAAGGTTCACAGAACAGGACGCTGTCATCGGTTGTACCCATTCCGCAGCATTCATCATAGAACAGTTCGGTGGAAGGATGAGATATCCCGAATACGGGATCCCTGTCCCCATCACCCATCCATTGGATGGTGTCACCGACTTTGTAGGATACGACACGGAACCGAAAGGGAAGTTGTCGTCGGCCATCGATTCCTATTCCCTGGTCAAAGAAGGACTTCAGGACGTTGCCGTTGTAGGTAACGTTACGGGACCGTTCACCAAAGCAGGCGTATTGACAGGGATGGAATACCTTTCCATGTTGATCGTTTCGGAGAACGATGTGTTGAATGACCTGTTGGATCTATGCTTGGACAACACCGAGAGGATAGTCGATCGTCTGGCCTCGAACGGAAGCATAGATGCGGGACTGATCGCATCCGCAACGGACAATCCGGACCTCTTCGGATTCGATGCGTTCAGGGACATCTCGATACCATATACGAAATCGATCGTCGATATGTTCCACGACCATGGGCTCCCGGTGATATATCATCCGCACGGGACCTTCGCTAAGGACGATATGAACATACTCAGATCGACACTTCCGATCGGATATGACGGATTCCACTTCCCAGAGAACAACGACATCTCCATGATATCAGATACGCTCGGCGACGTTGCCTGTCTCCTCGGAGGAACGGACATCGTACCGACGTTACTGAACAACGATAAGGACAGGATAGTCTCCGAGACCGAAGGGTTCATCGATGCGTTCCATGAGGACAGATTCGTGTTCATGGCATCCTGCTCGTTGCACCGCGGAATACCGCTGGATGCCATCAGGACCATGATGGACACGGTCAGGAACCATTGACCTCTCCATAAGAATGTATGGGATATGATCCCCCATATTCGCTCACCCTCTGCGTTTAAGGATGATTGATACCAATGCTACGCACAATGCACCAGATATCGATCCGATGACACCATAGAGGACGATGTTAGTACCATCACAGTCATCGTCGGGGACAATCACCTTGGGATGTTGGCTCTCGGATCATCATATGCATCCATACGATACGAACAATCCCATAGTCGTGACTCCCGATCCCGGTGAGTGATACGATAGCAGTTTTCATGACCGTCAAATTATGAGGTGGGGAATCCTTAAGCCTCTTCGATCAAGACCCTATCGAATCCATACATGTCATGTTCCCATTTCGATAACTCAGAATCCCAACACATCCGGATCCAACATGAAATCCAATATGGACATCACAAGGATGCCATTCTCGGTACGGTATTTTGGAACATCCGAATTGACAAGAATCATCTTTCCGAACCCGTCTCTGATACGAATCAATGATGCCTCCTCCTGTTCCTTCTTTCCGATATCATCGATCCCTGATGCGACCTGAATGTAATACCTGTCATAGTTGTGATTGATGACGAAATCCGTCTCCAAGGATACGAGATGGTATTCTCCGTCGGAGCCCTTCCTTCTCACATCGATACGGCCTACATCCACATTGTAACCACGGGATAACAATTCATTGAACACAGCATTCTCGATCAATTTGGCAGTGTTGAATTCCCTGAAATTCAACCGTGCATTCATGAGTCCCAAGTCCGTGAAATAATACTTCTGTTGCCCGGAAATGAATTTTCTACCGCGTATATCGAACCTTTTCGACTCTTTGATGATGAATGATTCTATGAAATAGGAGATGTATGTGTCCACCGTATTCCTTGAGACCGATCCATTTGGGAAAGTTTTGGCGATGTTGGTGGGATTGGTAAGGCTGGAACACGATGATGCTATGACATCCATGGTAATAGAGAGATCGGATTGGTCCCTCACCGAGTGTCTTTCAACTATATCTTTCAGATACGTCTCTTCGAATAGGTTCCTGAGATATCTGTCCTTGTCCTTCGGATCCTTGATAGACAGTATGTACGGCATACCCCCATGATAGAGGTATTCCTTCCAAGCATCCCTTTTGTCACCGCCCACATGGGAATAGTACTCCGAAAAGGACAACGGGAATACACGGATCTCGTCGCCCCTTCCACGAAAATTGGTCAATACTTCCGCGGAAAGCATTTTGGAATTGCTTCCTGTGATGTACAGGTCACATTCATCCATTAGGCCGAGTGCTGTATCATAGAACGTGATCTTATTATCGTCGTTTGGTGGCAGATATGGATTATCTACGGGGATGCAGAATTGGATCTCGTCGATGAAAACATATTTCCTGCCATCCGATTTGCCGATGAATTCACGGATATGGTCACCCAATTCCAATGGGTTCCTGAATCTGATGTTGATATCCTTGTCCAACGCAAGATACAGTATGTTATCGCGAGAGATACCTTCGGAGATCAGATGGTTGATGTAGATCTCCCTGAGAAGATAGGTCTTACCGGATCTCCTCAATCCGGTTATGACTTTGATCATACCATTGTCCTTGCGATCGAGTAGCATCTTCAGATAACGGGATCTTTCAATGATTTTGGACATCAGAATAGCATCGTTGTATTCGTATTTCTATATATTGAAAAACATCTGCTATTTGATACAAGTTTTTCAATGGATTATCTGCATGAAATGGATCTAACGGAAAGGGCCATGGATTGCAGAATGTCTGCCATAAGGTTATGGACCATATCCAGGGAATCGTTAGGCAATCCGGATGATTCCAATACCTCGCATGAATCCTATCTAGACATTACTCACACAAAACGTCAAGAGACTGGTTGGTTCAGTTACATGAACAGGTATATTGAAAAACTTATGACATCTTACACAGATTTTTTGGCTTTTCGACGTTTCGTGTGGGTAACGTCGAAAGTGCTCGCAGTCCTTGTCGGATTGTTCGCTCATTCGGTCTGTTTCATGTCGGACCGGGCCTTGCTGCCCCAAGGCCACGACTTAGGATGTTC
>SUSY01000025.1 GCA_015063185.1 Thermoplasmata archaeon | reverse complement strand
TGACGCTACATGGGAACATCCTTCCTGTCCTATCTCGACCTTTTTCGGTGCGATAAGCACCGAGAAAGGGCGATACTCCAAGCGAACACAACATTGTTCTATCGGGAGCGTCGAGGGGTCATTTCGACGTCACCCACACGAAACGTCAAAGAACCATTTTTTATCCAGAATTATTGAAAACAGTTAGGTAAGATACTATAAGTATCAACGAGGGAGTAGAACCATCATCTGCGGAGGTTATTCTCGCATTATCTGTGATGAATATCGTTGTGAACGAAAGGGAGGATGCAATCATAGACATCATTCGTAGATCTCCGGAAATAACTGGGGGGGGGGGAGATAGCTACCGAATTGGGTATTTCCATCGGTACTGTTGGAACAGTTATTTCCGAATTGAAATCCCGGGGTGTGCTAATCTGTGAAGGCAGCAAAAAGACAGGTAAGTGGCGGATCGTAGGCTGATCGCCATCATTGGTAAAAACCAACCGAATCGATAGCCCCCCATCACGTCCATGATGGATTGGAATATGCATACGCGCGAACTATATATCTCTCGGATGAATCCAAAACTCATGGAACACATCAGGACCGGAAAGGTGAAGGAGGTCTATGCGGTCGATGAGAACACTTTGGAGTTCGTATTCACCGACAACATCTCCGTTTTTGACAAGATCATTCCCTCACAGATTCCCCGTAAGGGTGAATCCCTGTGCAGGACGTCCAAGTACTGGTTCGAGCTCCTCGCTTCCAAGGGCATCAAGAGCCACCTTAAGGAGTACCTCCCTCCCAACAGGATGAGGGTCAAGAGGTTCAACATCATCGAGGATTACGATCTGATCCATGAGGACACCACCAACTACCTGATTCCCCTGGAGATCATCTGCAGGTACTACGCGGCCGGTTCCCTGGTGGACCGTGTCAAGTCAGGCAAGATCAAGGTCGAGGATCTCGGATTCGAACCAGGTCACGTTCTCGTGAAGGGAGAGAAGCTTCCCCGCCCCTACCTCGAGGCTACGACCAAGTTGGAGGAGGTCGACCGCGAGTTGGATGATGTGGAGGCTAAGGACATCGCAGGTCTTACCGATGCCGATTATCAGGAGATCAAGGACACCGTCCTCAAGGTCGATGAGATCATCGCGGAGGAGGCTGGAAAGCGCGGTCTCATCCACTGTGACGGAAAGAAGGAGTTCGGATACGATGAGGACCGTAACCTCATGTTGATCGATACCTTCGGAACCCTCGATGAGGACCGTTGGTGGGATGCTGTGGAGTACGAGGCAGGAAAGCTCGAGGAGCTCTCCAAGGAACTCGTCAGGCAGTACTACCGCGGAACCGGATATCATGCCGAGTTGATGGAGGCCCGTGAGAAGGGTCTTCCCGAACCCGACATCCCCGCTCTTCCCCAGGACGTCATCGATCAGGTGGCGAAGCTCTACGCAGACATGTACGAGCGCATCACCGGTGAGAAATTCTGAAACCTATAATTCCCGGACGTCCGTCCGGGAGAAATTTCAATTCCGAAAACAGGTTACACGTCGACCGTTTTCGGAATCATATTTTGTTCCGATTAGAATTGGATGCTGTTAGGGTCCATCAGGAAGTTCAACAATCCTATGTGGAGTATGCCGTTCTCATCCAATCTGGGTTTGGAGTACTCCCTTTGAACGATGATCTTCTTGAATGAATCGTTCACTTTTAGGAATGGTCTTAATTCCGCATTCCTTTTTGTCTCATCATACATGGAGTAAGCGGATTGGATGTATATACGCAGATTTCCGCGATTGGCTACGAAATCGATTTCGAGGGATTTCTTTTTACGGGCATCATCGATGACCTCTGTGATCTCCACCACTCCGATATCCACGTCATATCCTCTACAGCGAAGTTCGTTGTAGATGATGTTCTCCATGATATGTGGTTTATCATTCTGTCTAAAATTCTCTCTGGCATTCTTAAGTCCAACGTCCGCGATGTAGAATTTCGAGTTGGTCGAGAAATATTTCCTACCTTTGACATCGAATCTTTTGGATTCCTCGAATAGGAAGGAATCACAAAGATGATCAAGATATCTCTTTACGGTCTTGTCGGTGATGTCGGAACCCATTACCGTCCTCAGTGTATCAGTGATCTTCTTCACATTGGTCAAGGAACCGATCGATGATCCCAGGAGTTCTACGATCTTCTCCAATTCGATTTCATGTTCGACACCGTTCCTTTCGATGATGTCTGTGATGTAGACCTTGGATACCAGGGATCTGAGATAATCCGTCTTGGATTCCTCATCAGAGAATTGTAGGATCTCCGGCATTCCTCCAAAATCCATGAACTCCTCCAATGCATCCCTTGGTTCCATATTGACAGCATTGGCGTATTCGCTGAACGATAACGGCCTCAAGCGGATCTCACTGCTCCTGCCACGGAATTCGGTTACGATGTCCTTCGATAGGAATTTGGAACTGCTTCCTGTGACATACACATCCACATTCGACATGTGGAGGAGGGAATTCAGGATCTCATGGAATTCCGGGACCAACTGTATCTCATCGATCAGGACATAATACATGTCCTCATCCACGATACTGTTCTTTATCTCATCATATAGGGCATGTGTATCGCGCAGAGCCTTGTTCTTGAGATCATCGAGTTGATATCTGAGGATGTGAGCATCATTGATGCCCAATGAGCGCAGGTGATCGTAGAACAGATTGAACAGGAGGTAGGATTTTCCACAACGTCTGATTCCAGTGATTATCTTGATGGAATTCGTATGCATCCGAGATATGATTTTCTCAAGGTAACTATCTCTTCTGATCCTCATGATTCACTCCGAAAATAGGTTACACGTCGACCGTTTTCGGAATCAAAGTATTGGTATATGAAATGTTGCCACTTCTGCCATATTGATGTTAAATGAATATCATTCCGAAAATAGGTTACACGTCGACCGTTTTCGGAATCACTCTCTGATCGTTTGTAAAATGTGTGTGGAGAAGTGGTTTTCATTCTAGTTTGACCAAACGAAGCTGTTCCCCGATAGGACATTTGATGTCCGATACGTCGTCAACGATGGAGAATCTATCTCCATCCTTGGCATTGGAAGGGCGACAGAACTGGTAGTTCTCACAACCGATGTTCTTGCACTTCCTGGCCTCGAAGGAAACGGAACTGCCCATGGCCTGTTTCTTGGGGATAGCTGCTCTGAAAGGCTTCTTCTCCACTTCGACGACCCTGACCTTGGATTCGCGGAGTGCACAGTCATGGATGGTGTCCCTGATACCGATGACCTCGTACAGGGAACCTGCTTCCATATTGAAACAGACGTTCCTGAGTTTGCACTCCTTGCATTCGGTGAGCGGACCTACGAAGTAGAATCTGTTACCGATACGCGCCTGAGTCTCTCCTACGATTGTCACTAATCCCATGAATCTCACTCCTTTCCGATGACCCCTGTTATGGTGGCTGCCTTACGTGCGGACTCTTTGGTCAATCCGTTGTCTCCGAGGATGGTGAATCTGTCCTTCCTTATTTCATGTGCGGTCACGAGCGCTTCGATGACATCCTCGTCGGATACGCCGAGGCCCTTCGAATCCACGGGTGCACCGATCTTCCTGAGGGCATTTCTGATGGACTGCCAATCCCCTCCGTGTAGGTACATCATCACAATCGAACCGACACCGCACTGTTCTCCGTGGAGGGCATCGCTCACGTTCATCTTGTCGAGTGCATGGGAGAACATATGCTCCGAACCGCTGGTGGGTCTGGAACTTCCTGCGACGGACATGGATATTCCGGAGATGATGATGGGCCTCATGGCTATCCAGGTGCTCTCCTCGACATCGGGTTTGATGAGATTGGCATTATCCATGATCGTGGATGCGGAATGGAGTGCCAGTGCATATGCGGATGACGAGAACGACTCGTTCCTGAGCTTATGCGCATACTCCCAATCCTTGATTGCGGTGAGATTGGATATGACATCTGCACATCCCGATGCCAAGGTCCTGAACGGTGCCTTTGATATGATCGATGTATCGGCCAGTACGGCGTTCGGTGTGGCCGCCTTTATGGATTTGGGCCCCATGTCGGCCTTCAAGGATGCTCTATCCGATGCGATACCGTCGTGGGCCGCCGATGTGGGTATGCTGACGAAGGGGATGTGGAGCTCCTTGGCGACCATCTTACCGATATCGATCTTACTACCACCGCCGACGGCGAGGATGAACTTCGCTCCGAAATCCTTGCCCTCTTTGATGGCCTTATCGACATTGGACACTGTCGCATTGCCGGTAAGGTGTGTGGCGATGTGGTATCCTGCATCGGTCAGGTGGTCCTCCACCACTTTTCCCGCAGGTTTGAAGGTGTTTTCACCCGAAATGATCAGACCGTTGGATAGGAAATTGAGATCATCGCAAACGGATACGATATCGTCCAGGATGCCGTGTCCGATGATGATCTTCCTTGGGAATTCCATCTCCCTAATCTTGTCGAAATCCATATGACCAATCTTGGAACGACGTACTGCTTATTAATGCATGTGCCATACATGTTTAACATGGAGGCCCTGATTCTTGTAGGGGGACGTGTCGGCGGTCATACCGATACATTATGCGGATCGTTGTCACAATCCCTGTCCCACGATTTTTCCGTCAGGGTCATGAACACATCAGAGTTGAATGTGAACCAATGTACCGGATGCGAATGTTGTAAGGGTGGACGGCCGTGCCGTTTCGATGATGATATGGGCATGGTGATCGACGCCTTCGATTCTGCCGACCTGATCGTCTTCGGTACACCCGTGAGATTCAACGGTCCCTCGTCACAGATCAAGACGGTGTTGGACAGGTTCCAATCCGTATGGAACGATATGGACCGTCTGGAACATAAGGTGCGTCGTATGTGTCTCCTGATGACGTCCGGTTCCGATTCCCCGGATCCGAATCCCAATCTCAAGATCTTCCGCTCGTTCTGCTGTTCCTTCGGCGGTAAGTGGCTGGGTCATGCGATGTTGACCGGTACGGACAAAGGATGTGGGAACGGTCAGAGCATCGTGAATGAGCTATCAGATACGATATCTGGGTCATTCATCTGACCATGGTGTGTGAGTTCCATATGATCTATGTCGAGCAGTGCATATCCCGGATATCCGAGATTACGAACGTCCTTGACGATGCGGTCCAGACTCCTTTCGAACAGCGGTACTCCACTCCTGTCGACGAACACCGTCGGTATGATACGATCCGATATCTCCAGTGCATCCGACAACACATCCATTCCATCGACGGTATGTGTGGGCACGCATAGTATCTCGAACGATCCGCACATCGCATCGATGACATCGTCTATGGTGCGGATATATGATATGAGCCAGAGGTTTCTGCCTCTGAGTCTCAGGTCCTTCACCAGGTCGGAATTGATGAACCTTCTGTCGAAGGAATCCACATCTATGATCGGGACACAATCATCCCTATCGGTCTCATCATGTATCTGGGTCAGTACAATCCTGGAATCCTTCTCCGAACAGATGACGAACCTTCCGGAATCGAAGGACACATCGCCGGATATGAACGAACCTCTCTTTCCGGATATGGGGGTGCAACGCATGTGTGCATCACATCTCTAACTGGAATTCCACACTGGACAGGAAATCCTTCACGAATTCCTTCTCGAGGATGGTATCGGGCTCCGCACCGGGAAGTACGGCACCGGAGACATCGACGATGCCCATGGACTTCAGTACGTGCATGTATCTGCTGATGATGCTTCCGTAGGTCATGTGCCCGTCGGGAGCTCCGCAAGTGGCGACCACGGATGCTTTCTTGAGCCTTCCCATATCGGGTACCGTTCCCATCTCCTTGAAAATGGGATACAGCCTGTCTATGAACATCTTCATCTGTGCAGATTCCGCTCCGAAGTACACGGGCATGGCGAAAAGGACCATGTCGACATCCTTGATCTTCCCGATCATATCGTTCATGCAATCCTTCTGTACGCATTTCCCCGTCTTCTTACAGGCCATGCATGCCTGACACCCCTTTATGTCGAGGTCGTTCACGTAGATGAGTTCGGATTCGTAGTCGAAACCCTTCGCCATCTCGGCGATGGCATTGCAGACGACAGTGTCGGATCCGTTCTTTCTGGGACTTCCGTTGATCATGAGCAGTCTCTTCATATGCCACCGTATGCATCTGTCCATTATAAATCATCCAATGGACAGGTCCACCGTCATGTCGATAGCAGTAGCTTTTTATCGGTCTGGGTCGTAATACCCTTATGGCCAAGAGATATCACTTCGGCGCTGTCAGACTCCTAGGTCTCGCGGCGGTGTTGTACGGTGTGACGGGTATCATCACCGACCTGTCATTCTACTATGATTTTGCAGATTTCGAATTCAGTGCGTTCATGGAATGTCTTCAGGACATGTACTTCATGACCTCTCTGGGAATGATCCAGTTCGCATACTATGTCCTGTTCACCGTGTTCGGTCTCGTGTACATGTTCAACACCAAACCCTCCATGAGGAAGGCAGGATTCAATCCCAAGGCATATGCGATGATCGGATTCGCGTTCCTGTTCACCCTCCACAACATGGTCTATTTCATGATTTACTACCCGTTCGATTTCACCATCCCGGAGGAGTTCACCGTGGATGTCATCGAGACGTATATCATGAACATCTATTGCTCGGTCGGTGAGGTCCTGATGATCGCCGCTCTGATCAACTACCTCAGGGGCGGAAAGGTCATCCGTTCGTTCCTGTTCATCTCGTATGTCATGGCATTCGCTCTTGCGGTCGCTACCGGATTGGTAGGTATCGAGGCACTCATCGATGCCGTGGAAGCTAGTCAGGGTGGATTCAACGAGGTCTCCGAACTCGTATTCAACGTATCGTTCGTCGTCATCACGTTCTTCCTGATGATGTTCTCCTTCAGTCATGACCGTATCCTTAGGAAGAGACCTAAGCAGGTCCCCGAGAGTGAAGACTGATCCGAGTCCGGTGAATCATGTCTGGTAACGGGTATGACGGTCTCGGCGTCGTGAAGGGGCGTACCATAGCGGGAGCTGTACGCATCTATGACACCACCTTGAGGGATGGGGAGCAATCCCCCGGGATATCACTCACGGTGGATGACAAGGTGTCGATAGCCCATATGCTCGATGCGTTGGGCGTTTCCTGCATAGAGGCAGGATTCGCAGCATCCAGCGAAGCCGATCGTAATGTATTCCAACAGCTCGTTACCGATGGTCTCAGGGCCGACCTGTATTCCCTTAGTAGGTGTCTAAGGGACGATATCGATGCGGCACACGGTTGCGGGTTGAAGCACGTTCACCTGTTCATAGCCACATCCGATATCCATCTGAAGTACAAGCTCAAGATGAGCAGGGACGAGGTCCTCTCCAAGATAGATGATTCCGTCACGTATGCCATATCCAAGGGCATGGAGGTCATGTTCTCCTGCGAGGATGCCACCAGAACGGAGTATGGGTTCCTGAAGGAAGCGTTCCTGACAGCGGTGAATGCAGGAGCCTCCATAATCGACATCCCAGACACGGTGGGCGTATCGATGCCCGCCGAGATGTACGAGTTGGTGTCCATGTTGTCCAGGGACATCGATGTCCCCATCGCCGTACATTGCCATAACGACCTTGGCCTCGCTGTGGCGAATTCCTTGGCTGCCGTGGAGGCGGGTGCTTCGGTGATACATACCTGTGTGAACGGTCTCGGGGAGAGGTCGGGTAATGCGTCCACCGAGGAGGTCGCGCTGAACCTCAAGTTGAACTACGGTGTCGATACCATAGACCTCACCGGCGTGGACAGGATATCCAAGATCGTCTCCAGATACACCGGTTATCCCGTAGCGTACAACAAGCCGCTGGTGGGACGTAACGCATTCTCCCATGAATCCGGGATCCATGTACATGGCATCCTGAACAATGCTGCAACCTACGAACCGTATCCTCCCGAGATGATAGGGAGGAGCAGGGACATCGCCATCGGGAAACATTCCGGTGCACATTCCCTGAAGGACAAACTGTCAGCCATGGGCATATCGTTCCCTGACGAGAGGTTGGGCGATCTCCTCGAGGAGATCAAGACCCTATCCGTCGGTGGGAAGGAGATAACCGATATCGAATTGGCTGCCGTTGCGGAGAACCTCCTGTGGCGCGGAAGGTCCGAGGTACACGTCAGGTTGGACGAGTTCGTGGTACTCACGGGAAAGAACGTCACACCCACCGCAACCGTCACCGTCACCGTGGACGGCGTATCGAGGACGTGTGCCATGACCGGTACCGGACCTGTGGATGCAGCCGTAAATGCAATACGTGCCGCATTGGACAACAGGATCTCGTTCGAGGAACTGAGATTGGAATCCATCACCGGAGGTAGCGACTCACTGTGTGAGGTAACCGTCCTGGTCAGGGACACCGTGGTCGATGGACATATCTCCGCAGGGAAGGCGGTCGGAATCGATATCGTCGATACGACCGTGGATGCATTCATGCAGG
The DNA here is from genome assembly GCA_015063185.1 of Thermoplasmata archaeon. Lineage (GTDB taxonomy): Archaea > Thermoplasmatota > Thermoplasmata > Methanomassiliicoccales > Methanomethylophilaceae > SIG5. Next base: position 8,429 of record SUSY01000025.1, on the reverse strand, counting down.
CCATCAACCGTGACTATGCAAGGAGCAGATGATAGGATGCTCACGATGACGTTGGAGACGGAATACGATGATATCCGTGTCGCCGAGGCGGTGTACCGGGCGATCGTTCCGGATGATGATGGGTATGTGAGCACCCGTATGGAAGGGAAAAAGGTAATCTTCGAATTCAAAGCGGAGAGTGCAGGCCAGATGAGGTCCGCAATGGACGACGTACTGGCCTGTGTTAAGGTTTCGGAGGAGGCCTCAGGCCTCGTCTCCGTTTCCGCTCCTGACCTTGACGGCGATTCCCTTCTTGAGTGACTTCACTTCATTCTTGATCAGGATCGCACGTCCGGTGGCGAGGAAGTTATCGTCCTTGTCCACGACGATGACCTCCTCCATGGGTCTGATGTTCTCGTCCATCTCCAGTACGAATTGGCAGAACGCGTTCCTTCCGTTGGATACGAACGGGATGGAGTCGTCGTTCACGACCACACGCATGAATGGTGACGGAATCTTCCCGATGATCCTCTTGGCTCCCTCGGGTTTGAGGGTATAGAGTCCGTCGGGTGCCCTCAGGGATAGGATATGTTCTCCATCCGAGTAGACGTTCCTGATCTTTCCGGTCTTTTTACTGGTGACGATCTTGATCTCACCGCGGAAGAGCGCATCGGTGGCCTCGATTCCGAACTGGTAGTTGGAGATGGCCCTCGCTCTGATCTGATCGGGGTCGTAGGTGAGCTCTCCGTCCTCGGGGACGTCGCATCCTTCGATGACCTCCTCGAATCCCATCCTCTCAAGGAACTCGAACGTGAGTTCATCCATCGCGGATACGGTCTCGGCATCCGTGATCTCGGGGAACACGGACTGTGCGAGGGGGTAGATCTCGTCCAACTCCGCAGGGACGGGTCCGAACGGAGTGATGACGATGGGTACGTAACCTGCACGTCTGGCCTTATGGAACTCCCATTCGTATGCACGGCTGTAGGGTTTCCCTCCATCGGGGAACACGGCAGCCTTAGGTGCACTGGGAACGTAACGCTCCATGATCCTCTCGGCATGTCTGAGGAACGGTGGCCTGGCCCTGGTCTCCGAACCGGTGTAGAACAACGCCCCGTCACGGGACAGCGGTTCCGTCCTCTCGAGGAACTCGGTGTGCGATTTGAGCTTCCTGAGTGCATCCAGCATCGCGGGGTGACCTCTGCATCTGATCTCGACCAGTTCCCAGAGTCTGCCTTCGTTGATGTACCTCTTGATGAGTGCAAGTTCCTGTGTTATCTGGTAGAGATTGTGACGAGCGAGGACCTTGGTCCTCTGGTCCCTGGTGAGTTTCCTGAGGGTCTCGAGGGTGTGTCCTCTGCATGCGGGACAGTTACAATCCAAGGACTTCATCTCGGCGAGTCTGTACGTACCGTCGATGAACATCATCCTGTCATCCCTTGCGAACTTGGCGTAGGATGCGGAATCGAACAGGTCGCAACCCAGGAGCGTGGCCAATGCCAGGACCATGGGGTGTCCGGCACCGAAGAGGTGGACGGGTCTGTTGGGATTGAGTCCCTTCTTGGATGCGATGATGACGTCCACAAGTTCCGAGTATCTGTACTGCTCCATCAGGGGAACGACTCCTCCGATGGGGTGGACATCGATGTCCATGGTGGCCATCCTTCTGGCGCAATCTTCTCTGAGATCGGGATAGACCGAACCTTGGACGACACCGTTGATCATCATCTCGCCCTTCATGTCGCATGCCTTCTGCATCCTCTCGAGTGTGACCTCGATGGAGTCAGCGGTCTGTTCCTTGGTCCAATAGGGCTCGGTGAATATGTCGAGGACGGTTCCGATGTCGGTTCCAATATCCTTCTGGAACTGGACCATCTCCTCGTTGGTGACCTCGACCTCCCCGTACATATGACTCTGGAAGGTTCCGGAATCTGTCATGATGACACCTTCGAAATCCAACATCTCATGGAGTCCGACCTCGAGTGCCTTCTCTCTCAGATTCTCGTTGTTCTTGATGATGTACGAGTTGGTGATGAGCGCTCTGAATCCGAACTCGTCATAGAGTTCTCTGGGGGTAACGGTGAAAATCTTCGGATTGACGACAGGTAACAGTGCAGGGGTCTCCAATACGCCGGAACGGGTCTCGAACTTTCCGATCCTTGCCAATCCATCCCTTTTGACTATCTCGAACATCGGAATCACATGATCCTGTCTCTGTTGATGTCGGCATAGGTCTTCGAGATGGCGTTCTTCATGAGGATGTCGGGGATGTCCTCGATGTATTTGGGATTCCATTCGAGAGCGGGTCTTCCGATAGTGATCGGCCTGACCTTTCCGCTGTACTCGCACTCGCATTCATCGGGCATCGGAGTCCTGATCTCGAGTCCGTTTAGGATGTCTATGACCGACTTGCCATTGATGTACACCATGTCCACGTCCTCGGTCTTCGTGCCGATGTATTTGGAGGAGATGTCCGCCTCCTGCATCTCGTACACGAGTCCTCTGAGGTACTTCTCCATCTCTTCCCAGTCTGCTCTCCTGACCTCTCCGGAGGTGGGTCTGCCACTGTATCTGTATTCGATGTCCAACATTGCCATGGCTCACACTATCGCGCGCACACCTATAAAGTGTGGGGTTGGACAATCTTCCGCATGTACATTCAGGACCGTCACAGACCATAGAACAACGTTCTGTAATGCTGGTTATCGGATTTCATCCATGACATGTACAGTTCGCAGTAGTGGGGGAGGCCGATGGATTCGTAATTCATCGCGATGGACACGAGATCGTTCAATATCACGATGTCCCCGTTCAACACCAACGATTTGATGGAGTGTATGAACGTATTGATCCCGTCGGATATATCGGCTGCCTTGGAGGGATCTCTGTCCATCCTCGACAGGAGGTATGACACATCCCCCTCGATATCGTCGGAGATGTCCCCGTTTCCGAGTATCTTCAACCCGAGGTTCTGTAGGACCGTATCGCCCTGTTGCATCTTCAATTGGACCAATGCGAATATGAACTCGTAAGGGGAGTATCTTTGATCCACCTCGGTCATGACATCGTACAGTTCTATGAATGGGTCCTGGATGTTGTCGACGAACCATTGGCGGTCCTCGATCCCTGCAGAAAGTTTACCGAAGAACGAATCCAATGTGGAATCGAACGTCTTCTTGGAGGTCAGGTCCACCTGTACGATGTCGTCGAGGTTGTTAAAATTGGAGAGGTCGATCTTGTACGGGACGAATCTGTCTACGAAGTACGTCTTGTAATCCTCAAGTCCCTCGTACGCATTGTACATCTCGATCGCAATCCTCTTTCTGCCTTCGTAGTCGAAGTCCTTTATGTCGGAGATGTTGATGTCCGTTCCGTATCTGTGGAATCCCATGTCCTTGAAGGTCAACTTGGGGATCATGTCACCGTACACGATCATGTTCTTGATGTTGTTGTACGTCTTCGAATGGGGATCAGGATATGCATCCGTACCGTCGTAGTACACTCCTGCCGGGGTTGCTATCGTGTAGCAGTATAGGTCGTACTTGTCGAAGACCACACTCTCCCCCAATGGAGATCCCCCATCGGCAAGTGCTGTGTCCAACAGTCCTGCTGTCACGTTCGCCACTGCGGCACCCCGACTGAATCCGGAGGTCCATACCTTGATGTTTCCGGATATCTCATACTTGGTTATGTATCCCCTAAGGAAATCGATCACCTTCAGAGCCGAATCATAGAATCCTTTGTGGTGTCCGTAGCTGTCCTCCCCGTTACCTACAAGGAAGTTGCTCGCCCACTCGTTGCCGTATCCGTCTCCTCTCGTGCCGAGTGCTATCACGGTGAACGTATCTCCGGATTCATCGGTCAGTTCCTTCATTCCTGCCACTGCACCCATGGTGTACGTTCCGGGGAACTGTCTGAAATCATCGTTCACGTCCAGGTTCTCGAATCCGATGTTATCCAGGAATTCGAATGCATATCTGTACTGTGACTCCGGCATCCTAGAGGGTGCCCCGAAGGATGCTACGGAGAGATATACGGACGCGATCGCAAGATCCGGGTCGTACATACTGGATGGCCAGTTGAAGAAATCGTCGGTGTACAGGCAGGTCTCGGTACATTCGTATTTGCCAGCGGAATCGTAGGTGACCTCGATCTGTTGCAGATCGGTGAAATTCCTTGTCGGTACGTATCCTGTGGGTTCCACGTCCTCAGGTGGTCTTTCCGGCGGGTCGTTGTAGAAGAACATATATGCACCCATGGATGAAGTCGCCAACAACGCCACAACCAACAACACCAGCCATTTGTTTGAAGTCAAGGAACACACCTGCTCAATATGTACATGTGCTAGTATATGAGTATAGTTGAGTAGTAAATCCCTATGATTTTGGAGATTTGGGAAGCACATTTAAATCGATAGTGTGACTTGGTCGTAATATGGCAGTCGATGAGGCCAAGATGGTTATAGTCGTAAGGGCGGACCTGAAGATGTCCAAGGGTAAGGCGGCCGCACAGGTGGCCCATGCGGCGGTCAATTGTGCATTCGCATCCAAGAAGAAGGATTCGAGAACGTTCGACAAGTGGATGGACAGCGGTCAGAGGAAGGTCGTACTCAAAGTACAGGATGAGAAGCAGCTCTTCGAGATCAAGGCCATGGCGGATGCTTCCGGATTGATCAATTCCGTCATCACCGATGCCGGAAGGACGGAGATCGCACCGGGTTCCGTCACCTGTATAGGTATAGGTCCCAGCACGGACTCCGTTCTGGATAAGATAACCGGCGAACTGTCTATGCTATGATGTCCCTCAGGGACCTGGCGGCATCCGCCGGGTCATCCTGGGACACCACTGCGGAGATGACACAGACGGCATCCGCGCCCGCATCGACGACACTTCTGGCATTGTCCTTGTTTATACCGCCTATGGCATAGACGGGGATGTTCACGGATTCCTTTATCCGGGTCAGCATGTCCAACCCGTGTCCGGGGTCCGCATCGGACTTCGATTTGGTATCGAACACAGGGCTGAGTGCGACATAGTCGGCCCCGTCGGATTCGGCCTTCCGGGCCTCCTCCACGTTGCCTACGGAACATCCGAGTATGAATCCCTCGGGTGCCCTGGACCTTGCCTCGCTTATACTCAGATCTGATTGACCCAGATGTGCACCGTCCGCCTCGCATTCCAATGCGATGTCGAAGCGGTCGTTGACGATGAACGTGGCACCGTACCTGTCACAGACCCTCTTGCATTCCTTGGCATATCTGAGGAATGCCGGATCATCGATGTCCTTATCCCTCAGCTGGATTATCTCCGTGCCGCCCTTGCAACATAGTTCTGTGATCTGGGTATGCGATAGGCCGTTGGAGAGGCCCTCGTCGGTCACGACGTAGAGCAGAGCCATCTCACTCTACCTTTCTTATCGAATCGAACTGCTCGGCGGTGAGACCGAAGAGACAGTCCAACAGGTTGACCTTGAAAGATCCCGGTCCCTTGGAGGTCTTGGCCGCAAGTTCCCCTGCGATGGAGAATGCACTGATCGCAGCTGCAACGGAATCCACGGATACGCCGTTCGCACCGACGTAGCATCCTACAACGGATGACACCATGCATCCGGTACCGGATACGCACTCCATGAGGACGTCGCCGTTCTTGAGAACGACGGTCCTCTCCCCATCGGATATGTAGTCCGTCTCACCGGTCATAGCGACGACACATCCGTACTTCCTGGCGAGGGTCTCGGCTGCAAGTCTGTCATTGTTGGAGGATACGGAATCGACGCCCCTGACCTCTCCGCCGACTCCCGAAAGGACTCCGATCTCTCCCGCGTTACCCTTGATCACATCCACCTTGACCTCGGAAAGTACGCGTGCTGCGACCTCGTTCCTGTAGTTGCTGGCACCTGCTCCTACGGGGTCGAACACGACGGGCACGCCGTTCTCGTTGGCGACCTTTCCGGAGATGATGATGGATTCGACGGTCCTCTCGTTGAGCGTACCCATGTTGAGGACGACAGCCGAAGCGATCTTGGAGATGTCTACGATATCCTTTGCCTCATCGGACATGACGGGTGCGCCACCCGCACATATGGTTACGTTCGCACAATCGTTGACGGTCACGTAGTTGGTGATGTGATGAACCAGTGGTCTCTTCTCTTTGACGTTCCTCATATAGTCCGATTCAGACATGGTGCCGAAGAACCGATTCTTTGCTTTTATATTGCATGTAGGTTCCAATTTTTTGGTAGCTATATGATTCTATGCATGACCCAGACATAGGATGATGTCTGTCGGTAGTATCTGGTGTAACACGCGCGCGTGGTAGAATACCCATATATAGGGTGTCGGTATAATAGGGTCGTTAGAAATGGCTGCAAAACTAGGTCAGAAAAAGAAAGGGCAGAAGGTCAAGAAGCCTGTACAGCCCGTTAACGATATCGAGAAGGACTCCAATGTCGTCCTGACCAAGACTCCCGAAGAGGTCAACGTCAAGCGTGACAAGGCGAAGGGTGCGGAGAAGAGCAACACCGGTTTCTTCGCATTCTTCCGTAAGTTCGATACCATCGCGATGTCCTGTTTCATCGCTATCATTCTTGCTGGTGTCGTTGTCATCGGAGCCTATGTGAACACTATGTACATCAATTCCCCTTGGGACAGTCCCGTCGCAGTGGATGGGGACAAGGTCAAGGTGGAGTATGTCGGATCCTACGGTAACTATTACGACAAGGAAGGAGCAGTCATCTTCGATACCAACATAGAGTCTGTGAACGATTCCGATTGCATCAAGGGAATCTCCTATGTCGACAAGAACAAGTTCGAGTATCTCGAGTTCGAGGTCGGCGGAACGACCGTGATCAAAGGATTCAGCGATGCGGTCATCGGTGATGAGATCAATTGGACCTCACGTGTCAAGATCGATCCTGCAGATGGATATGGGGATGCTACAAAATACGCATTCTCTACTACCAATACGTTCAACATCGGCGGAATCATGTCCCTTGAGGAATTCAATGATTATGCTTCCGTGTCTCTCAAGGCAAGCGATTTCACTAACGGAAATCAAACCGTTACTATGCCTGTCGGACTTGATGCAGTGGTTGCAAGTGCATCCAACGGCAATGTCACCTACAGCTACATCGTGAGTGATCTCAATGAGCTGAAGACCAGTGGAGAGTTGAAGGATACTAAGGTCGACGAGAACGTCCAGTTCAAGGTCACTGGGGTCACTAGTACTACATTCACTGTAGAATATGATCGTGTTGACGATACTCTGAGGATGTACAAGTGCATTGTTAACCACGGTGGTGTCGAGACCGAGGTCCTCGTCAATGACTTCGACCAGAAGGATACTTTCAAGTATAAGATCCTCGACGGTAGCGATAACGAGGAGCAGAAGGGAGAGTACCTCTACTTCTACATCAAGATCATCGACATCAACGGTTACGCCGGTGCATGATCGGGGGCTTAGGCCCCAATCAAACAATTTCACCTTTCTAATTCTTCTCAAAAATGGTAAGATGCCGATCACATCATGACGACGTGATCGGAATTGGTTTCAGAGGAACAGGTCCAACTTGTCCAACATATCGTCGGGGGTCTCGGCGAACATCCTGATGAGCTTCTCCTTGGAATTCCTATCCTTGTCGACAAGGATGTCGGGAACGTATCCGAGCTTGTCCAATGTCGCGCTGACCAACTCGCCGGTCAGGAGTTTCTTGTTCTTCTTCCTGTCCATGAACTCGACGGTGAATCCGACCTCTTCCAACAACTCGACGAGGTCCTCCGAATATTGGAGGTTCATGTTGCATCTCATCTTCGGGTTGTGCTTCATGGCAGCGAGTATGACATAGGACAACTGGTCCGCGGTACCGAACTTGGACTTGCCGTTCTTCCTGAGGAACCCGTTGTGGAAAGTGAGCTTACCTTCGATTGCAGCGATATCCTCGGGACCTGCCGCGTTCCTTTTGGCATAACCTATGTTGATACCTCCCGTGGGGATGAGGTCCTCGGTGATCATATCGGTCAGGTGTTCGGAGGCCGCATCCAACTCATCGAGTATGGCGTACTTCTCCTTGTCACCGCTGGACCTTACGACGGGGTTGACAAGCTTGTTGCCCTTTCCGATGACGTACTGTTCCGCGATGGACTGTTGGATCATCTCTCTTGCGGAAAGGATCGAGTTGACGATGTCGACGCTCTTCGCCATGTTGGCGGTGATGAACGAGGACAGTGTGCAACCGCCACCGTGTCCTGCGGTCTCGAGTCTCGGATACTCCAATTTCGTGATTCCGGATGAAAGGTAGAGGTAATCGACGACGGTGGATCCGCTCATGTGCCCTCCCTTCAGGAGGACGGACGAGGAATCCTTACCGATGATCTCGCATGCGTAGATCGCATCCCTCTCGTTGTTGATCCTTATTCCGGAGAGGACCTCCGCTTCATGAAGGGAGGGCACAT